>JAFLDG010000056.1 GCA_017302495.1 Burkholderiales bacterium | reverse complement strand
CGCCCGGCCGCCGTGGGCCGCGACCCAGGCGGCGGCCTTCGCCGCGCTGCGGTTGTAGACGGTGACACGGTGCCCGGCGCGGGCGAGGTGGCCGGCCATCGGGTGGCCCATCACGCCGAGGCCGAGGAAGGCGACGTCGTGCGGCGCGATCGGTTCGTAGGTCCTGGTGCTCATCGCACCGAGTATGCCGCGGCCGCCACGCGGCGCCCGGGGGCTCAGACGATCGTCAGGTGCTCGGTGCCGGCGGCCAGGTCCGGGCTGCGCGCGCGCTTGCTGTGCAGCTTGATCTGCAGCCGCAGGTCGTTCAGCGAATCGGCGTTGCGCAGCGCGTCCTCGTAGCCGATCGCGTTCGCCTCGTACAGGTCGAACAGCGCCTGGTCGAAGGTCTGCATGCCGAGCTCGCGCGAGCGCTTCATCAGGTCCTTGATCTCGCCGACCTCGCCCTTGAAGATCAGGTCGGCCACCAGCGGCGTGTTCAGCATGATCTCGACCGCCGCGATCCGGCCCTTGCCGTCCTGCAGCGGCACCAGCCGCTGCGACACCAGCGCCTTCAGGTTCAGCGACAGGTCCATCAGCAGCTGCGGCCGGCGCTCCTCGGGGAAGAAGTTGATGATCCGGTCCAGCGCCTGGTTCGAGCTGTTGGCGTGCAGCGTGGCCATGCACAGGTGGCCGGTCTCGGCGAAGGCGACCGCATGGTCCATCGTCTCGCGGTCCCGGATCTCGCCCATCAGGATGACGTCCGGCGCCTGGCGCAGCGTGTTCTTCAGCGCCGCCTCCCAGCCGTCGGTGTCGATGCCGACCTCGCGCTGCGTGACGATGCAGTTCTTGTGCGGATGCACGAACTCCACCGGGTCCTCGATCGTGATGATGTGGCCGTAGGTGTTCTCGTTGCGGTGGTCGACCATCGCCGCGAGCGAGGTGCTCTTGCCCGAGCCGGTGGCGCCGACGAAGATCACCAGCCCGCGCTTGGACGTCGCCACGTCCTTCAGGATCTTCGGCAGGTTCAGGCCGTCGATCGTCGGCAGCTTCTGCGGGATCGTGCGGAACACCAGCCCGACGTGGCCCTGCTGCAGGAACGCGTTCACGCGAAAGCGCCCGATGCCCTGCGGGCTGATCGCGAAGTTGCACTCCTTGGTCTTCTCGAACTCGGCCGCCTGCTTGTCGTTCATCACCGCGCGCGCGAGCTGCAGCGTGTGCTGCCCGGTCAGCGGCTGCGGGCTGACCTTGGTGATCTTGCCGTCGACCTTGATCGCCGGCGGGAAGTCGGCGGTCAGGAACAGGTCGGAGCCGGTGCGCGCGACGAGCAGGCGCAGCAGGTCGTTGACGAATTTGGAGGCTTGGTCGCGTTCCATGACTGTTGTCCTTGATCTGCCTGCTCAACCCACGCCCGCGCGGCGCTCGGGCGTACCGGCGGGCACGAAGCCGGCCGCCGAGGACGCCTTCGGGTCCAGCCTCACCCCGGGAAATTCTCCGGAAACTTGGCCTTGGCGCGCGCCTCGGCCGGCGCCACGACGTGGCGGCGGACAAGGTCGGCCAGGTTCTGGTCCAGCGTCTGCATGCCCAGGCTCTGCCCGGTCTGGATCGAGCTGTACATCTGCGCGACCTTGTTCTCGCGGATCAGGTTCTTGATCGCCGAGGTCGCCAGCATGATCTCGTGCGCGGCGACGCGGCCCGAGCCGTCCTTCAGCTTGCACAGCGTCTGCGAGATCACCGCCACCAGCGACTCCGACAGCATCGCGCGCACCATCTCCTTCTCGGCCGCGGGGAAGACGTCGACGACGCGGTCCACCGTCTTCGCCGCGCTGCTGGTGTGCAGCGTGCCGAACACCAGGTGGCCGGTCTCGGCGGCGGTGAGCGCGAGGCGGATCGTCTCCAGGTCGCGCATCTCGCCGACCAGGACCGCGTCCGGGTCCTCGCGCAGCGCGGCGCGCAGCGCGTTCGCGAAGCTCAGCGTGTGCGGGCCGACCTCGCGCTGGTTGACCAGGCACTTCTTGCTCTCGTGCACGAACTCGATCGGGTCCTCGACCGTCAGCACGTGACCGTACTCGTTTTCGTTCAGGTGGTTGACCATCGCCGCCAGCGTCGTGCTCTTGCCGGAGCCGGTCGGGCCGGTGACGAGCACCAGGCCGCGGGGTTTGAGGGACAGCTCGGCGAAGACCTTCGGGCAGTTCAGCTGCTCGAGCGTCAGGATCTTGCTCGGGATCGTGCGGAACACCGCGCCGGCGCCGCGGTTCTGGTTGAAGGCGTTGACGCGGAAGCGGGCCAGCCCCTGGATCTCGAACGAGAAGTCGCACTCGAGCGTGTCCTCGTAGTGCTTGCGCTGGGCATCGTTCATGATGTCGTACACCATGGCGTGCACCATCTTGTGGTCCAGCGGCTCGATGTTGATGCGCCGCACGTCGCCGTGCACCCGGATCATCGGCGGCAGCCCGGCCGACAGATGCAGGTCGGAGGCCTTGTTCTTGACCGAGAAGGCCAGCAGCTGGGTGATGTCCATGGGGGCAGGCGCGCAGGGCTGCGCTTAAGCTCGGGGCATTATGGGCAGCATCGACGCGAATCTCCAGGAAGTGAAGCGGCGCATCGCCCGCGCCGCCGACGCCGCCGGGCGGAGCGCGCAAAGCGTCACGTTGCTCGCCGTGAGCAAGACCTTCGCCCCGGAAACGGTGCGGCAGGCGCATGCCGCCGGCCAGCGCGACTTCGGCGAGAACTACGTGCAGGAGGCGCTGGCCAAGATCGCCGCGCTGGCCGACCTGCGGACCGACCTGTGCTGGCACCTGATCGGGCCGCTGCAGAGCAACAAGACCCGCGTGGTGGCCGAGAACTTCGACTGGGTGCACACGGTCGACCGGCTGAAGACCGCCGAGCGGCTGGCGGCGCAGCGGCCGCCGGCGCTGCCGCCGCTGCAGCTGTGCCTGCAGGTCAACGTCAGCGGCGAGGCGAGCAAGAGCGGGGTCGTGCCGGACGAGCTGCCGGCGCTGGCGCAGGCGGTCGCCGCGCTGCCGCGAGATCGGGTGCGCCTGCGCGGGTTGATGAGCATTCCCGAGCCGGCCGACGGCTTCGACGCGCAGCGCCGGCCGCACCGCATGCTGCGCGAGCTGCTGCTGGCGCTGAACGAGCAGGGGCTCGCGCTGGACACGCTGTCGATGGGGATGAGCGCCGACCTGGAGGCGGCGGTCGCCGAGGGGGCGACGCTGGTGCGCGTCGGCCGCGCGCTCTTCGGCGCGCGCAGCTGATCCGGGTGGGGTCGGCCGTCTGGACCCGGACGCCTGGTTTGGGCCCTTGGCTGCCGCTCGTCGATTTTCCGCAAGCCGACGTTGGCGCGCTTCAACGTGGCGCGCGGGGCCGCCGACGGGGTGGCCAACTCCGTTCAGCGGAATTCTTATTCACTCCGTTGGCCACCCCGCCGTCGGCCCGTTCAGTGGCGCGCCTATGCCGCTACCGTCCGCACGGGCGAAGCGTCTTGTCGGTGGTGTCGGAGCGCGCAGCCGGTGCCGGCAAAGCCGACGGGGGTGGCCGACGGAGTGAATAAGAACTTGGCTGAACGGAGTCGGCCACCCCCGTCGGCTTTGCCTCTCGGTCGCAACAAGAACGCAACGAGTAGAGCAGACATTCCGAACAGCAGCAACGGGCCGGGCGCGCCTTCGCAACGATGCGGTTCTGCGCGCCGCGCGCCCGCGGCGGCGCACGTTCAGTTCAAGTACATGCCCAGATACCGCCGGCCGCGGCTCACCGCTTCGGCGTCGGTGCACAGATCGAACCACTCGACCAGCTGCAGGCGCGCCTTCTCGCGCCACTCGGCCTTGTCGCGCAGCACGACTTCGAGCAGTTCGTCGAAGGCGGCGCCGAAGTTGCCTTCCCAGGCGCGGATCGCGGCCAGCGCGAAACGGGCGTCGAAATCCTTCGGGTTCGCCGCAATGCGCGCGGCGAGCGCGGCCGGGTCGCCGGCCGGCTTGTTGCGCGCGAGTTCGATGCGCTTGAGCAGCGCGGCGTGGCGGTCGTTGCGCTTGTCCGCCGGAACCTTGCCCAGCAGCTTGTCGGCGTCGTCGAGCGCACCGCGGTCGACCCAGCGCGCGGCCAGGTCGAGCAGCACCTCGGCGTTGCCGGGCTCCAGCCGCAGCGCCTCGCGCAGCAGCGCTTCGGCCTGCTGCGGATCGGCGGCTTCGGCAGCCTCGGCGCGCAGCGCGTCGACCTCGGACACCTGCGGCCCCAGGTGCTTGTCGAGGAAGGCGCGCACCTGCCCTTCCGGCAGCGCGCCCATGAACTGGTCCACCGGCCGCCCGCCGATGAACAGCACGACCAGCGGGATGCTGCGGATCTGCAGCGCGGCCGAGATCTGCGGCGCCTCGTCGGTGTTGAGCTTGGCGAGCACGAAGGCGCCGCCGTACTCCTGGACCAGCTTCTCCAGCACCGGCTTCAGGTTGCGGCAGGGGCCGCACCACGGCGCCCAGCAGTCGACCAGCACCGGCACCTCGAGCGAGCGCTCGAGCACGGTCTGGCGGAAGTCGGCCTCGGTGACGTCGAAGGACAGGCCGGCGTCGGCGGTGGGATTCGCGTTCATCGTGTGGATATCGGGGCGTTTCGGCGGGCGACAAGGAGGCCGCGTCGGCGGCGGCGCGGCGCAGACCGGCGCGGCGGGCGGCGAAGGCGCGCATCTTACGGAGTCCGCGCCGCGGCGGTCGAAGCCGGGGTACCGGCCGGGCCCCGCAGCGCGCGCCTTACACTGCCCCGATGGCAAGCGCACCGGTCCTGGCCTTCGTCGGCGGCGGCAACATGGCCAGCGCGCTGATCGGCGGGCTGCTGCGCAGCGGCCATCCGGCCGAGGCAGTGGTCGTCGTCGAACCGGCGGCCGAGCAGCGCGCTCGGCTCGAACGGCAGTTCGGCGTGCGCACGCTCGCCGGCGCCGATGCCACGCTCGGCGCTGCGTCGCTGGTGGTCTGGGCGGTCAAGCCGCAGGTCTTCGCCGACGCAGCCGCGCCCTGCGCCGGCCATGTCGCCGGTGCGCTGCACCTGAGCGTGATGGCCGGCATCCGCTGCGAGGCGATCGCCCACGCCACCGGCGCCGCGCGCATCGTGCGCAGCATGCCGAACACCCCGGCGCTGATCGGCCAGGGCATCGCCGGGCTGTACGCGACGCCGGCGGTCGGCGCCGACGAGCGCGTGCGCATCGAGGCGCTGCTGGCGCCGACCGGCGCCACGCTCTGGGTCGACCGGGAGGCCGATCTGGACGCGGTGACCGCGCTGTCCGGCTCGGGCCCGGCCTACGTGTTCTATTTCATCGAGGCGATGCTGCAGGCGGCGCAGGAGATGGGCCTGGACGCCGCGCACGGCCGCGCGCTGGCGCTGGCGACCTTCGCCGGGGCGACCGAGCTGGCGCGCCGCTCGGATGAATCGGTCGCGGTGCTGCGCGAGCGGGTGACTTCCAAGGGCGGCACCACCCATGCCGCGCTGAGCTCGATGGAGGCCGACGGCGTGAAGGCGGCGCTGGTCAGGGCGATCCGCGCCGCGCAGCAGCGCGCCCGCGAACTCGGCGACGCGCTCTGACCCCGCCGCCGGACGGGCCGGCCGGTCAGCGCAGGGCCAGGTCGAGCGCGACGCCGGCGAAGACCGCCGCGCCGAGCCAGTGGTTCAGGCGGAAGGCGCGGAAGCAGCCGTCGCGGGTGCGGCCGCGGATCAGCGTGTAGTGCCACGTCGCCTGCGCGGCGGCAGCGGCGAGGCCGATGCCGAACACCCCGCCCAGGCCGAGCGCGCGGCCGAGCAGCGCCCAGCCGAGCAGGTGCAGCGCGTAGAAGGCCATCACCGCGGCCACGTCGTGGCGGCCGAGCGTGATCGCCGAGGTCTTCATGCCGATACTCAGGTCGTCGTCGCGGTCGACCATCGCGTATTCGGTGTCGTAGGCCAGCACCCAGAACAGGTTCACGACCAGCAGGCCCCAGGCGTGCGGCGGCACCGCGTCGGCGATCGCGCCGGGGCGCCAGTCGGCCCCGCCCAGCGCGGCGGCGAAGGCCATCGGGATGCCGAAGCTGAAGGCGACGCCGAGCACCGCCTGCGGCATCGAGACGAAGCGCTTCGCGTACGGGTAGGCCAGCGTGATCGCGAGGCCGGCCACCGAGAGCAGGATCGTCGGCGGGTTGGTCGTCAGCACCAGGCCGAAGGCGGCGGCGGCGAGCACCGCGCCGGCCGCGAGCGCAGCGCGCACCGACAACGCGCCGCTCGTCACCGGGCGCTTCGCGGTGCGTTTGACGTGGCGATCGAAGTCGCGGTCGGCGACGTCGTTCACGCAGCAGCCGGCGCTGCGCATCAGGATCGTGCCGAGCACGAAGACGGCGAGCAGGTGCCAGCCGGGCCAGCCGTCGGCCGCGATCCACAGCGCGCTCAGGCTCGGCCAGAGCAGCAGCAGCCAGCCCGCCGGGCGGTCCCAGCGGATCAGGTCGAGGTACAGCGCCAGGCGGGAAGGCGGCGCGGCGGCCAGGCCGGTCATCGGTGGCGGCGGGCAGAGGGGCGACGAAGGATCGCCATTGTCCGGCGGACGCGCCCCCGGTGGCGAGGACGAGGGCGGCCGCACCGCGCGACCCGCGGGTGAGGCTGCCTTGGTCGACGCCGGGGCGCCGGCGTCAACCGTCCAGCTGCTGCTGGAACACCAGCCCGGCGTGCTCGCGCAGCGCGTGGAAGCGGATCTTCGGCCAGTTCTCCTGCATCGCGCGCAGCTCGCCGGCGTACTCCAGCAGCACGCACGGCGCATTGACCGCGTCGAGCGCGACGCGGTGGTCGTTGCCGTCGATGAAGCGCTTCAGTTCGCGCTCGTCGGCGGCCGCGCCCTCGCCGGTCTCGGCCGTGACCCAGCGCGCGACGTTGTAGCGCGCCGGCAGGATGCGCGCCTTGCAGCCGTACTCGTGTTCCAGCCGGTGCGCGACCACCTCGAACTGCAGCTGCCCGACCGCACCGAGCAGCAGCACGCTGCCGGCCACCGGGCGGAAGACCTGGATCGCGCCTTCCTCGCCGAGCTGCGTCAGGCCCGCGCGCAGCTGCTTCGTCTTCAGCGGGTCGGCGACCTCGACCGAGCGGAACATCTCCGGCGCGAAGAAGGGCAGCCCGGTGAACTGCAGCGCCTCGCCCTCGGTCAGCGTGTCGGCCAGCTGCAGCACGCCGTGGTTCGGGATGCCGATGATGTCGCCGGCGAAGGCTTCCTCGAGCAGCTCGCGCTTCTGGCTCAGGAACGACACCACGGTGTTCGGCCGCAGCTCCTTGCCCGAGCGCGCGACCTTCAGCCGCATGCCGCGCTCGAAGTGACCGCTGGCCACGCGCACGAAGGCGATGCGGTCGCGGTGCGCCGGGTCCATGTTCGCCTGGATCTTGAACACGACACCGCTGAACTTCGGCTCGGTCGGCTGCACCTCGCGCTGCAGCGCGGTCTTCGCGCCCGGCGGCGGCGCCAGGTCGACGAGCGCGTCCAGCACCTCCTGCACGCCGAAGTTGTTGATCGCGCTGCCGAAGAACATCGGCGTCTGCAGCCCGGCGCGGAACGCCGCTTCGTCGAAGCCGGGGGCGGCCTCGCGCAGCAGTTCGACCTCGCCGGCCGCCTGTTCCCACGCGGACCCGAAGCGCTGCGCCAGCGCCGGGTTCGCGATGCCGTCGACGATCTCGTCGGTGTCCTTGATGCGGTCTTCGCCGGGCGTGAAGACGCGCATCTGGTCGCGCCGCAGATCGAGCACGCCGCCGAAGAACTTGCCCATGCCCACCGGCCAGGTGAAAGGCACGACGCTCATGCCCAGCTCGGCCTCGATCTCGTCGAACAGGTCGAGCGGGGCCTTGACCTCGCGGTCCATCTTGTTGACGAAAGTGAGGATCGGCGTCGAGCGCGCGCGGCAGACCTGCAGCAGCCGGCGCGTCTGCGGCTCGACGCCGTTGGCCGCGTCGATGACCATCAGCGCGGCGTCCACCGCGGTGAGCACGCGATAGGTGTCCTCGCTGAAGTCTTGGTGGCCCGGCGTGTCGAGCAGGTTGACGACGCAGTCGCGGTACTCCATCTGCATCACCGAGCTCGCCACCGAGATGCCGCGCTGCTTCTCGATCTCCATCCAGTCGGAGGTCGCATGACGGCTGGCCTTGCGCGCCTTCACCGCGCCGGCGATCTGGATCGCGCCGCTGAACAGCAGCAGCTTCTCGGTCAGCGTCGTCTTGCCGGCGTCGGGGTGGGAAATGATGGCAAACGTGCGTCTCCGCTTGACTTCATTGACGATTTGCTCGTTCGACATCACCCACGAACCCCGTTATGTACACAGTTATGTACGCATTTCTGAAGGTGCCCATAGCGGCGGCACATCGGCCCTCTCTTCTGAGGCTGGGAAACTCCTGGTCTTGAGGTCTCCCAACGGCAAAGATTCTAGCACATGCCTGCGGCTTATCGCCCTCAAGAGCGGTTTATATGCCTTAGAATGCTCTTAAGAGCGTTTTTCCTTGAACTCCCCTTCTCGTCATGGTACTGGTAGAGGAGCTAAGAACGCTGATAGAGGTGCTCCGATGACTGCCCGCAACAAGCTGCTCACTGCGCCGCCCTACGCCGTCGAAAAGACGCTGAAAGGGCTGGGTGCGAACCTGCGCACGGCGCGGCTGCGGCGCAACCTCACCATCGGCGAGATGGCTGAGAAGATCGGCACCGGCGAGCGTGCTGTCGCCGACGCCGAGAAGGGAAAGCCCTCGACCGGCGTCGTCGTCTATGCAGCGCTCCTCTGGGCGCTCGACCTGCTCGATCAGCTCGATCTTGTCGCCACCCCCGAACGGGATCAGGAAGGACAGACCCTGGCGCTTTCGCGCGAGCGGGGCCGCGCCCGTCCGAAGACGGAGTTGAGCAATGACTTCTGAAGCGCCGGGCGAGTGCTTCGTCTACATCACGCTGCCCGGAGAGACCGAGCCCGTCACGGCGGGGCGCTTCGCGCTTTCTGTTGACCGGCGGGGTGTGCCCGAAGGACGGTTCGTCTACGGGCGCAGCTACCTCGAGCGGCCCAACGCCGTGGCGCTCGACCCTGTCGAGCTGAAGCTGGCCCCGCGCAACTATGCAACAGCGTCGATGGGCGGCGTCTTCGGCGCGCTGCGCGATGCGAGCCCGGACTACTGGGGACGCCGGGTCATCCAGCGCCATCTCGGCAAGGTGCAGCCCAGTGAGATGGACTACCTGCTGTACTCGCCCGATGACCGGGCGGGCGCGCTCGGCTTCGGGCTCAACCAGACGCCCCCCGCCCCCAAGCGCAGCTTCAACCGGACCCTCGATCTGGCGACGGTGCAGGCGATAGCCGACGCCATCGTGGCCGATGAGGATCAGCCCGCCGCCGGTGGTGCTGGCGGCGGTGATGGCGTTGCCGATGCGGATCACGATCAGGTCGAGAAGCTGATGGTGATCGGCACGTCGATGGGCGGCGCACGCCCCAAGGCCGTGGTCGAAGACGACGACGGCCTCTGGATTGCGAAGTTCAACAGGCCGGACGATCCTTGGAGCAACGCCCGGGTCGAGCACGCCATGCTGAACCTCGCACGGGCCTGCGGTCTCGTCACGGCCGACAGCCGGGTTGTCGAAGTCGCCGGGCGCGACGTGCTTCTGGTCAAGCGCTTTGACCGCGAGAAGACCGATGCAGGCTACCGGCGCGCCCGCATGGTGAGCGCCCTAACCCTGCTGCGGGCGGAGGACACCTACCAGTCCCGCGACAAGTGGTCATACGTCTTGCTGGCCGAGGAGCTGCGGCGCGTGTGTGCGCAGCCCCGGCAAAGCACCGCCGAGCTGTTCCGGCGGATGTGCTTCAACGCGCTGATCTCCAACGTCGATGACCACCCGCGCAACCATGCGGTCCTCGCGCGGGCTGCCGACTGGAGCCTCTCGCCGGCCTATGACCTGACGCCTGCCGTGCCGATCAGCGTGGAGCGGCGCGATCTGGCGATGGAGTGCGGTGATGCGGGCCGGTATGCGAATGCAGAAAACCTGCTCTCGCAAAGCGCCCGCTTCCTGCTCGATGCAGGCGAAGCACGGGTGCTCGTCGATGCGATGGAAGCGCAGGTACGCGGCTCCTGGTGCGCGGTAGCGCGCGCGGCGGGCGTGAGCGAGCGGGACTGCGACAAGATCGCCCCCGCTTTCGCCTATCCGGGATTCCGCCAGAGCCTGGCCTGATCCGGCCATGACATCACTTGACCATGCCCGCATGGCGTCCTTCCTCGCGCAAACCACGTGAAGAGTCAGCCCGTGCGCGGCTTGACCCCGCCTGTCTCAGAGGCCGGGGTGGAGGCGGCTGATGATCGCGAGGGTGCGGCGGTGTCGTTCATCGGGGTTCCTGCGGCACTTCGCTGCGGCGCAAGGGCCGCGGCGACGCAGAACCGGCGACGATGCGACGCTTACTCTTCCAGCAAAGACCGCAGCCTCCAGGCGGCCTTCTGGCTACGGCTCACGTTGCCGCGCAACATGAGCCTTCGCCGAAAAACCGCCTGCCGCCTACTCCTCCAACAATGACCGCAGCATCCAGGCGGTTTTTTCATGCACGTCCAGCCGCTGCGTCAGCAGATCGGCGGTCGGCTGGTCGCCCGCTTTCTCGGCCAGCGGGAAGACGCCGCGCGCGGTGCGGGCGACCGCCTCGTGGCCGTCGACCAGGATGCGCACCATCGCCAGCGCCTTCGGCGGCTCGGCCGGCGCGTCCGGCAGCGAACTCAGCGAACCGTACTGGCCGTAGGACCCCGGCGCCGGGTGGCCCAGCGCGCGGATGCGCTCGGCGATCGGGTCGACCGCGTTCCACAGCTCGGTGTACTGGGTCATGAACATCGCGTGCAACGTGTTGAACATCGGCCCGGTGACGTTCCAGTGGAAGTTGTGCGTGGTCAGGTACAGCGTGTAGGTGTCGGCCAGCAGCCGGCTCAGGCCGGCGGCGATCGCCGCGCGGTCCTTGTCGCCGATGCCGATGTCGATCGCCGGTGCGCCGGCCTTGCTCTTCTTGCCCATCGGGTCCTCCTTCAAGCGAGATCGAAGCGGTCGAGGTTCATCACCTTGACCCACGCGGCGACGAAATCCTCAGCGAACTTGCGCGGCGCATCGGCGCTGGCATAGACCTCGGCCAGCGCCCGCAGCTGCGAGTTCGCGCCGAAGACCAGGTCCACCCGCGTCGCGGTCCACCGGGTCTTGCCACTCTTGCGGTCCTTGCCCTCGTAGTGGCCGCCGGCCGGCTTCCACTCGGTGCCCATGTCGAGCAGGTTGACGAAGAAGTCGGTCGACAGCACGCCGGGCCTGTCGGTGAACACGCCGTGCGGGCTGCCGCCGCTGTTGGCGCCCAGCACGCGCAGGCCGCCGACCAGCGCCGTCATTTCGGGCGCGGTCAGCGTGAGCTGCTGCGCCTTGTCGACCAGCAGGTGCTCGACGGCCACGCCGGAGGGCCCCTTGAAGTAGTTGCGGAAGCCGTCGGCCACCGGCTCGAGCACACCGAAGGACGCGACGTCGGTCTTGTCCTGCGTGGCATCGACACGGCCGGGCGCGAACGGCACCTCGATCGCGAATCCCGCCGCCTTGGCCGCCTGCTCGATGCCGACGCCGCCGGCGAGCACGATCAGGTCGGCCAGCGAGAGCTTGGCCGAGGCCTTCTGCACTTCTTCCAGCTTGGCCAGCACCTTGGCCAGCTCGCCCGGCGTATTGGCCTCCCAGCCCTTCTGCGGCGCCAGGCGGATGCGCGCGCCGTTGGCGCCGCCGCGCTTGTCGCCGCCGCGGAAGGTCGAGGCCGAGGCCCAGGCGGTGGACACGAGTTGCGCGACCGTGAGCCCGGACGCCGCGATCTTCGCCTTCGCGTCGGCGATGTCGGCCGCCGTGAGCTGGTGCGTGGCCGCGGGCAGCGGGTCCTGCCACAGCAGCTCTTCCTTCGGCACCTCGGGGCCGAGGTAGCGCGCGTGCGGCCCCATGTCGCGGTGCGTCAGCTTGAACCAGGCGCGCGCGAAAGCATCGGCGAAGGCCTGCGGGTTGTCGCGGAAGCGGCGCGAGATCTTCTCGAACCCGGGGTCCATGCGCAGCGTCAGGTCCGTCGTCAGCATCGTCGGCTTGTGCTTCTTGCCGGGGATGTGGGCGTCGGGGATGATCTCCGGCGCGTCCTTGGCCACCCACATCTTGGCGCCGGCGGGGCTCGTCGTCGGCTCCCATTCGTACTTGAACAGATGCTCGAAGAAGTCGTTGCTCCAGCGCGCCGGCGTGGTCGTCCAGGTGACCTCGATGCCGCTGGAGATGGTGTCCTTGCCGTGGCCGCTGCCGTAATCGCTGATCCAGCCCAGGCCTTGCTGCTCCAGCGGCGCGCCCTCGGGCGCGGGGCCCTTGTGCGACTCGGGCGCCGCGCCGTGCGCCTTGCCGAAGGTGTGGCCGCCGGCGATCAGCGCGACGGTTTCTTCGTCGTCCATCGCCATGCGGCCGAAGGTGGTGCGGATGTCCTTGGCGGCGGCCACCGGGTCGCCGCTCGCGTTCGGGCCTTCGGGGTTCACGTAGATCAGGCCCATGTGCGTCGCGCCCAGCGGCTGGTCCAGCTCGCGGTTGCCGGTGAAGCGCTTGCCGGTGTCGAGCCAGACGGCCTCGTTGCCCCAGTTGGCGTCGTTGTCGGGTTCCCACACGTCTTCGCGGCCGCCGGCGAAACCGAAGGTGCGGAAGCCCATCGACTCCAGCGCCACGTTGCCGGTCAGGATCAGCAGGTCGGCCCAGGAGATGCTCTGCCCGTACTTCTGCTTGATCGGCCACAGCAGGCGGCGCGACTTGTCGATGTTGACGTTGTCGGGCCAGCTGTTCAGCGGCGCGAAGCGCTGCTGCCCGCGACCGCCGCCGCCGCGGCCGTCGGAGGTGCGGTAGGTGCCGGCGGCATGCCAGGTCATGCGGACGAACTGCGGGCCGTAGTGGCCGAAGTCGGCCGGCCACCAGTCCTGCGAGTCGGTCATCAGCGCCAGCAGGTCCTTCTTCAGCGCGAAGTAGTCGAGCTTCTCGAACGCAGCGGCGTAGTCGAACTTGCCGCCCAGCGGGTCGGACCTGCTGGAGTGCGCGCTCAGCAGTTCCAGATGCAACCGGTCGGGCCACCAGTCGTCGTTCGTGGTGCCGCCGCCGGCGGCATGGTTGAACGGGCACTTCGCTTCGCTGGACATCATCGCCTCCTTGATCCACGGCGGGCCGACGGTGTCGGCCGCCGAAGCAGGATAGTCGGCCTCGAATGCCCCGGCCAATTGAAAGCGCTCATGTCGGGCATAGCGCGGGCCCGATCGCAGGCCGCGCCGCGCGGCGGGTCAGGACAGCCGCGTCACGCCGTCGAGCTTGCAGGCGTAGACCGCGTTGCGCAGCGCCGCGATCGCCTCGTAGCGCGTGAAGCTGCGCCGCCAGGCGAGCACCACCCGCCGCGACGGCACCGGCGGCGTGAACGGGATGTAGCGCACGTGCGGTTGCGCCAGCGCGTCCACGCTCAGGCGCGGCACCACGGTCACGCCCATGCCCGAGGCGACCATGTGCTTGATCGTCTCGAGCGAGCTGCCCTCGAAGCTGCGGCGGATGCCCTCGGCGTCGGTGGAGAAACGCGCGAACTCCGGGCACACCTCGAGCACCTGGTCGCGGAAGCAGTGGCCGGTGCCGAGCAGCAGCATCGTCTGCTGCTTCAGCTCTTCGGTGCTGATCGTGCGGCGCTTGGCCAGCGCATGATCCTTCGGCACCGCGGCCATGAACGGTTCGTCGTACAGCGGCGCGATCGCCAGCCCGGCGTCGGGGAAGGGTTCGGCCAGGATCGCGCAATCGAGTTCGCCGGCGCGCAGCATCTCGAGCAGCTTGACGGTGAAGTTTTCCTGCAGCATCAGCGGCATCTGCGGCGTGCGTTCGATCACCTGGCGCACCAGCTCGGGCAGCAGGTACGGGCCGATCGTGTAGATGATGCCCAGCCGCAAGGGGCCGGCGAGCGGGTCCTTGCCGGCCTTGGCGATCTCCTTGATCGCGGCGGCCTGCTCGACCACCGCCTGCGCCTGGCGCACGATCGCCTCGCCGAGCGGCGTGACCGTGACCTCGTTGCCGCCGCGCTCGAAGATCCTGACTTCGAGTTCGTCCTCGAGCTTCTTGATCGCGATGCTCAGCGTCGGCTGCGACACGAAGCAGGCCTCGGCCGCGCGGCCGAAATGCCGCTCGCGGGCGACGGCGACGATGTAGCGCAGCTCGGTCAGCGTCATGGCCGGGCGCATTCTGCCCTGCCGGCGCCGGCGCCCCGGTGCCGTCCGACCGTCCGCGCCGAGCGGGCGGCAACGAAGCGGCGGGCCGCACGCCACCCGCCGGGTTCGGCCGCCGCGGGGTCCGGCGGCGGCAGGGTCAGGCCTTCAGGTATTCGGCGCCGGCGCCGAGCCAGCGCCGCACGTGCGCCCGGGCCGCGTCGGGGTGGTTTGCGAGCAGCCAGGGCGCGACGCGGCGTGCGCGCTGCAGCAGCGCCGAGTCCTCGGCCAGGTCGGCGAAGCGCAGCAGCGCGTCGCCGCTCTGGCGCGCGCCGAGGAATTCGCCGGGGCCGCGGATCTCGAGGTCGCGACGCGCGATCTCGAAGCCGTCGTTCGTCTCGGCCAGCGCGCGCAGCCGCGCCTTGGCCGTTTCCGCCAGCGGCGGCGTGTACAGCAGCACGCACACGCTCGCCTGCGCGCCGCGGCCGACCCGGCCGCGCAGCTGGTGCAGTTGCGCGAGGCCGAAGCGCTCGGCGTGTTCGACCACCATCAGCGACGCGTTCGGCACATCGACGCCGACCTCGATCACGGTGGTGGCCACCAGCAGCGGCAGCCGGCCGGCCGCGAAGGCGGCCATCACCGCCGCCTTCTCGGCCGCGGGCAGCCGGCCGTGCAGCAACCCCACCTCGTGGCCCGGCAGCGCCGCGGCCAGCTCGGCATGGGTGCGCGTCGCGTCGCGCAGGTCCGCGGCGTCGGCGCCGTGGCGCCCCTTGACGCCGGCTGCGCCGGCAGGAGCCTGCGCCGCAAGGCCTTCGGCGTCGTCGCCGACGAGCGGGCACACCCAGTACACCTGCCGGCCGGCGGCGATCTCGGCGCGGATGCGTTCGATCACCTCCGCGCGCCGGCCGTCGGCGAAGACCTTGGTCAGCACCGGCGTGCGGCCGGGCGGCAGCTCGTCGATCGTGCTGACGTTCAGGTCGGCGAAGTAGCTCATCGCCAGCGTACGCGGGATCGGCGTGGCCGACATCATCAGCAGGTGCGGCTCGAGCCGCTGGTCGCCGAGCTTGCGCCGCAGCGCGAGCCGCTGCGCGACGCCGAAGCGGTGCTGCTCGTCGACGATCGCCAGGCCCAGGCGGTGAAAGGCCACGTCGTCCTGGATCACCGCCTGCGTGCCGACGACCAGCGCGGCGCGGCCGTCGGCCACCTGCGCCAGGGTCTCGCGGCGCGCCTTGCCGCGGCGGCTGCCGGTGAGCCAGGCGGTCGCGACGCCGAGCGGCTCGAGCCAGTCGACCAGCTTGCGGAAGTGCTGCTCCGCCAGCAGCTCGGTGGGCGCCATCAGCGCGCACTGCCAGCCGGCGTCGATCGCGCGGGCCGCGGCGAGCG
>JAFLDG010000055.1 GCA_017302495.1 Burkholderiales bacterium | reverse complement strand
CCGGCGCGCGGCCAGCCGCGCGGCGAGCGTGGGCCGGTCGCCGTGCAGGTAGACGATGCGCAGGTCCGGCGCACCCTGGCGCAGCCGGTCGCGGTAGCGGCGCTTCAGCGCCGAGCAGCCGAGCACCGCGCCGCGCCCGTCGGCACGGGCCTCGGCCAGCTGCGCGGCCAGCGCGTCCAGCCAGCCCGCGCGATCGGCATCGTCGAGCGCGACGCCGGCGCGCATCTTCTCGACGTTGGCCGGCGGATGGAAGTCGTCGCCTTCGATGTAGCTCCAGGCCAGCGATCGCGCCAGCGCTTCGCCGACCGTGCTCTTGCCGCAGCCGCTCGGCCCCATCACGACGATGCGGCCGGCGGCCGCCTCAGCCGATGCGTTCGCCGCTGCCATCGTCGAACAGGTGCGCCTTCGCGCCGTCGATCGCCAGGCCCACGGTCTGCCCGGGCTGGACGTCGGTGCGGCCGTGCAGCACGACGATCAGCTGCTCGCTGCCGACCTGCAGCACCAGTTCGGTCTCGGCGCCGGTGGGCTCGACCACCACCACCTGCGCCGGCAGCCGGCCGGCGCCGGGCGCGCCGAGCTCGATGTCGCCGGGGCGGATGCCGTAGTGCACGGCCTGGCCGTCGCGGCCCCCTCGACCTGCCCCGGGCGTCGGTGCCGGCCAGTGCTGTCCCTGCGCCTCGACGACCCAGCCGCCGTCGCCGCCGCGCAGCGTGCCCTTCAGCACGTTCATCGCCGGCGAGCCGATGAACTGCGCGACGAACAGGTTGCCCGGCCGGTCGAACAGCTCCAGCGGCGTGCCGATCTGTTCGATCCGGCCGTCGTGCATGACGACGATCCGGTCGGCCATCGTCATCGCCTCGATCTGGTCGTGCGTGACGTAGACGGTGGTGGTCTTCAGCCGCTGGTGCAGCGCCTTGATCTCGGCGCGCATCGCCACCCGCAGCTTCGCGTCGAGGTTGGACAGCGGCTCGTCGAACAGGAAGACCTTCGGGTCGCGCACGATCGCGCGGCCCATCGCGACGCGCTGGCGCTGCCCGCCCGACAGCTCGCGCGGGTAGCGGTCGAGCAACGCGTCCAGGTTCAGGATGCGCGCCGCGTCGGCCACCCGCTGCGCGGTCTGCGCGGCTTCGGCCTTGCGCAGCTTCAGGCTGAAGGCCATGTTCTCGCGCACCGTCATGTGCGGGTACAGCGCGTAGCTCTGGAACACCATCGCGATGTCGCGGTCCTTGCTCTCCAGGTCGTTGACGACGCGGCCGTCGATCAGGATCTCGCCGCCGGAGATCTCCTCCAGCCCGGCGAGCATGCGCAGCAGCGTGCTCTTGCCGCAGCCGCTCGGGCCGACGAGCACGACGAACTCGCCGTCGGCGATGTCGAAGCCGATGCCGTGGATGACCTTGACCCGGCCGAAGTTCTTGCGGATGTCGCGAAAGCCGACCGACGCCATGGAGATCCCCGAAAAGGCTCAGGTGGTGCTGCCGTCGCGGCGCATCCAGCGGACACCGCGGAACCGGCTCTGCCGGGCCGCTGGTGTCGCCCCCTCGAGGGGGAGCGGCGAAGCCGCTTCGGGGGTGGTCATGATTTGACCGCGCCGGCGGTCAGGCCGGACACCATGTAGCGCTTGAAGGTGTAGTAGATCGCCGCCGGCGGCAGCGCGTAGATCAGGCCGGTGGCCATCAGCAGCTCCCACGGCGAATCGTCGGCGGCGAGGAAGTTGCCGAGGGCGACCGCGAGCGTCAGCTGGGTCTCGTTGCTCAGCAGCAGGAAGCCGTACAGGTACTCGTTCCACGCCAGCAGCAGCGCGTAGGTGCCGACCGCGACCAGCGACGGCACCATCAGCGGCAGGTACACCAGCCGGAACAGCTGCAGCGGCGTCGCGCCGTCGATGCGCGCGGCCTCGTCCAGCTCGAGCGGCAGCTTGTCGCTCGCCTGCTTGAGCACCCAGATGCAGTACGGCGACGCGATCGTGACCATCGCCAGCACCATCGACCAGCGGTTGTTCAGCAGGCCGTAGGTGGCCATCGTCTTGTACATCGGCACCGCGAGGAAGGCCGCCGGGATGAAGTAGGTGAACAGCGCCAGGTTCATCACCGTGCGCCCGCCGCGCACCTTCAGCCGGCTGATCGCGAAGGCCGCGGTGGTGGCGATGAAGAGGGTGAGCAGCCCGACCGCGACCGCGATCGCGAGCGAGTTGCCGAGCTGCACCCAGAAGTGGTTCAGGTAGAAGTGTTCCTGCTTGACCACGTGGCCGAAGTTCTGCAGCGTCGGCTCCTTCGGCCAGAGCCGGCCGGAGGTGGCCTGGTCGCGCGGCGAGATCGCGAACAGCAGCAGGTGGTAGACCGGGATCACGGTCCACAGGAACACCGGGATGCCGACGAGCAACAGCTTGGCCTCGGTCGTGACCTTGCGCAGCGGGCTCATTTCGACAGCCGCTTCATCATGAAGTAGACGATCGGCAGCACCAGCGGCAGGCTGACCACGATCGACGCCATCGCCAGATCGATCTGGTCCAGCCGCAGGTAGCGGATGCCGAGCGTGGCCAGCACGTGCGTCAGGTCGGCCGGGCCGCCGCCGGTGAGCAGGTAGACGCTGTTGAAGTCGCCGAGCGTCCAGATCGTCGACAGCAGCGTGCAGGTCAGGTACAGGCCGCGCATCGACGGCCAGGTGATGAAGCGGAACTTCTGCCAGCTCGACGCGCCGTCGACGCTCGCCGCCTCGTACTGCTCGGCCGGGATCGCCATGCGCCCGGCGAGCAGGATCAGCGTCCAGAACGGCAGGCTCTTCCAGATGTGCATCAGCATCGCGAAGGTCAGCGCGAGCGTCGGGTCGTTCAGCCAGTTCGGCCCGTCCAGGCCGGTGAGGCGGAAGTAGGTGCTGTTGATCACCCCCCACTCGGGGTTGAGCATGAAGCGCACCGACAGGATCGTCGGGATCGACGGCACCGCCCAGGGCAGGATGAACAGCACCGCCAGCGCCTTGATCCACCAGCGCGTGTGCAGGAAGAAGCCCGACAGGTACAGCGCGACGACCATCTTCAGGTTGATCGCCACCGCGAGGAAGATCACGGTGTTGATCGCGCTGCGGAAGAAGATCGGGTCGGCGAAGAGCTTGCCGTAGCTGGCCGGGCTGCGTGCCAACCACAGGCCGTAGCCGACCGGGAACAGCACGAAGACGACGAACACGACCAGGTACGGCACGACCAGCAGCCGCCCCCAGAAGGCCCAGGAGCCGCGGCCGGCGGCCGGTGTCGTCGCGATCGCGGCGCTCGCGCTGCTCACGGCGGCGGCAAGGGGGGCAAGGCGGGCCGGCCCGGCGCGCGGCGGCGGGGCCGGCGCCGGCTCATTCGGCCGCGACCACCTTGATGCGGGCGATCATCTCGTCGACCGCCTTGTCGGTGGGCACCTTCTCGTTCAGGATCCGGTTCATCGTCTTGGCCCAGACGTTCTCGTTGTTCAGCACGGTGAACTTGTAGTTCTTCGTGAATTCGAAAGGCGTCGTGCCGGCCATGAACTGGTTGTAGACCGCGAGCCGGTGCGGGTCGTTCTTCCAGAACGCGCTCTGCTGGCCGGCCTTGGTCACCGGGAACCAGCGGCCGAGCGAACCCTCGACGTACGGCCCGAGGTTCGACTCGTCGAGCATGAACGCGACGAAGGTCTTCGCGCCGGCCATGTTCTTCGCACCCTTGAAGATCACGCCGGTCTTCACCGCCGCACGGTAGGTCATCTTCGAGCCGTCGGGCTTGTTCGGGAAGCCGGCGGTGGCGATCAGCTCGGTGTAGTTCTTCTTCGCCTGCGCGCGCTGGGCTTCGGTCAGCGTCTGGTTGTTCATGTCGTCGAGCCACTTCGCGGCGATCGAGATCGTCGCGTTGTGCGTCAGCACGATCGTCTTGTTGTGGAACGCGACGTTGTTGTCCGGGTCCTTCCAGTTGGTCGCCGAAGGCGGCGTGCAGCCCTTCTGGTAGACCATCACGTAGTCGTTCATCGCGTTGATCAGGCCCTGGCGCACGGCCGGGTCGTCGACCAGCAGCTTGCCCGAGTCGCTGACCAGCTTGACGTTGTAGGCGTCCATGAAGGTCAGGAACGAGTAGAACGAGTCGCTCGAATCCACGCCCATCGGGAAGCCGGTGGAGAAGCCGCGCTGGCCGGTCTTCTGGCGGTAGGCCGGCTGCACCTTCTCGCACCAGAAGCTCCAGTAGTCCTTCCACCCGGTCGGGATGTCGCTTTCCTTGAACCCGGCATCGGCGAGCATGTCCTTCCAGTACTGGATATGCATCGTCTGCTGCTTGATCGGGTAGGCGTAGTACGCCCGCTTCTTGTCGGCGTTGTTGTAGAGGAAGGTGGTCGACAGCGCCCGCGGCTCGAACTTGCCCTGGATCGGCTCGATGATCGCGGTGATGTCCTCGAGCTTGCCCTCGTAGGCCCATTTCGCGGTGACCTGGAAGTCGAACACGTCGCCGTAGGCGACATCGGGCGGGTTGCCGGCGTCGAGCGCGGCGACGGCCTTCGGGATCGCCTCCTGCGGTGCGTACAGCGACAGCTCGACCTTGACCTTCGGGTACTTGGCCTCGAACTTCTTGATCGCCGCGAACAGCGCGTCGTCCTCGGCCTTGTAGAAGCCCTTGCCCCACCAGACCACGAGCTTTTCCTGGGCGAGGGCCGGCGCGGCGGCGGACAGCGCGGCGCCGATCGTGGCCACGGCGGCGAGCAGCTTGAGCTTCATCGTCTTGTCTCCGGTTTGAGAAGGAAAAGCGAGCGCGGATGCACCGGGCCGGCATCATGCCGGGTCGGCGCGCGGCGCGATGATAGGCGGCGGTCCGGCGGCGACAACACCGGATGTACCCTGCCGCGCGGCGCTGCGGCGCCATGATGCCGCGCCCCGCGCCGGTGCGGCTTCAGCGGCCGGTCCAGCGCGGCGGCCGCTTGCCGAGGAAGGCGGCGATGCCTTCGCGGCTGTCGGCCGATGCGCGCACGGTCGCGGCCGCTTCGGCGCTCAGCGCCCAGGCCCGCGCTTCGGCCGCGGCGATCGCGCCGTTGATCACGCCCAGGCTCTCGCGCACCGCGACCGGGCCGTTCGCGCAGATCGTGGCCGCGAGTTCGAGCGCGGCCGCGACGGCCGCGCCGTCGTCGCAGAGCCGGTTGACGAGCCCGAGCGCGAACGCGCGCTGCGCATCGACCGCCTCGCCGGTGAGCGCGAGTTCGCGTGCCACGTTCGGCGGCAGCGCGTGCGCGGCGCGGAACACGCCGCCGTACAGTGCGAACAGGCCGCGCTTGACCTCGGGCAGCGCGAAACGCGCGCTGCGTGCGGCCACCACCAGGTCGCAGGCGAGCACGATCTCGAACCCGCCGCCGTAGGCCAGGCCGTTGACCGCGGCGATCAGCGGCTTGCGCCGCGCGCGGCGGATCAGCCCGTACGGGCCGCCGCGTTCGGTGGCGTTGCGGTCGGGGTCGGCGAGGTCGCTGCCGGCACAGAACGCGCGCCCCGCGCCGGTGAGCACGCCGAGCCACAGCCCATCGTCGTCCTCGAGCCGGTTCATCGCGGCGTCGAGGCCGAGCGTCATCGCCTGGTCCATCGCGTTCAGCTTCTCGTCGCGATCGAGCGTGACGAGCAGCACGCGATCGTCGCGGACTTCGCTTCGCACCGGCATCGCGCGCGCCTCAGTAACCGGGCGGCGGCACGAAGCCGCCGATCAGCCGCGCGAGCTGGCCGGCGAGCCAGATCGTGCGGCGATCGGCCATCTCCGGCCCGACGATCTGCACGCCGACCGGCAGCCCTTCCGGCGACAGGCCGCCGGGCGCGATCGTGGCCGGCAGGAACGACGCCGTGGCCAGGCCGGCCCAGAACAGCTGCGCGAAGTACGAAACCTCGGCGCCGTCGACACGCATCGTGCGCGCCGGCATCGGCTCGCTGGGGTCGTGCGGGAACGCCGGCGTGGCGGTGATCGGCGTCAGCAACAGGTCGTGCCGGCCGAAGAAGTCGTGCCAGGCCCAGCGCAGCTGTTCGCGCTGCTGCTGCGCCACGAAGACGTCGCGATAGCTCGCGGTGGATGCGCGCAGCGCCTGCGCATGCAGCGTGTGGTCGTCGTCGCCCAGCCGCGCGCGTTCGGCGACCAGCCGGTCGTAGTCCGGCCGGCGGGCGGCCATGTTCGCCTGCAGCAGCAGGTTGTAGACGCGGTGCGCGTGCGCCGGGTCGAAGGCCGGCCGGGCGCGGAAGTCGAGCTTCGCGCCGGCCTTGCCGAGCGCCCGCGCCGCGGCCTCGACCCGGGCCTTGACGGCGGCGTCGACCGGCGCTGTGGCCTCGTCGAGCCAGACCGCGATCCGCAGCCCCTTCAGCGCCTTCGGCGGCGCGGGCAGCCGGTAGGCCACGCCGCGCGCGGTGAGCGCGTCGGGGCCGACGGTGACCTTCAGCGCCAGGTCCAGGTCGGCGGCGCTGCGCGCGATCGGGCCGATCACCGACAGGTCCATCTCCGCGCCCGGGCTGGCCACCAGGCTGTGGCCGCGCTTCGGCACGATGCACCAGGTCGGCTTGTGGCCGTAGACGCCGCAGTACGCGGCCGGGTTGCGGATGCTGCCGCCGATGTCGCTGCCGAACTCGAGCGCGCACAAGCCCGCGGCCACCGCGGCCGCGCTGCCGCCGGACGAGCCGCCCGGCGCGCGCGTCGTGTCCCAGGGGTTGTTCGTCGTGCCGTAGACCTCGTTGTACGACTGGAAGTCGGCCAGGTTCAGCGGCACGTTGGTCTTGCCGAAGATCACCGCGCCCGCCGCCTTCAGCCGCTGCACCGCGAGTGCGTCGGTTTCGGCGCGATGGTCCCGGCGCGCCGGATGGCCCCAGGTGGTCGGCTGCCCGGCGAGGTCGAAGGACTCCTTCACCGTCATCGGCAGGCCGTGCAGCGGCCCCCAGACCTCGCCCCTGGCCCGCGCGCGGTCGGCGGCGCGGGCGCGCTTCAGCGCCGCGGCGCGGTCGTCGGCGACGATCGCGTTCAGGCCGGGGTTGAAGCGGTCGACACGGTCGAGATAGGCGCGCAGCAGTTCGACGCTGCCGATGCGGCCGGCGCGCAGCGCGGCGGCCTGGGCGCCGGCGTCGCCGAAAGGAAAGAGGCGCGGGTTCAGGCTCATCGTGTCGTCTCCGGATCGAGCGGGTAGATCGGCCGGCGCAGCCGGTGGAAGCGGTGCTGGCCGAAGTCGGACGGGCAGACGCCGACGCCGGCGCACTCGACCACGGCCTTCGCCAGGTGCCGCATGCCGGCGCGCCAGTGGATGCGGCTCTTCAGCATCACGTAGCGCTTCTGCAGCGGGTCGATGCCTACCGACAGCAGCGTGTTGACGTCGAAGGGCTCGACGTGGCGCGAGAACAGCACGATCTCGACCCGGCCGGTGTCGAGCACGACGGCGTGGCCCATGTCCTGGCGTGTGCCGGCGGCCATCGGACCCTTCGCGCGGAACTTGCCGTCCGAGATCGTCTTCACCCGCCCGGTGACGACGATCGGCTCGCTGGGCTCGGGGCACATCGGCATCGCCTGCCTGCCGCCGATCGGCAGCGTCAGCGTCGCGCCGATGCCGGCTTCAATGCACTGCTGCACCGCCGGCGGGTCGAAGATGCCGAACGCGGCGACGTCGTCCAGTTCCTGCCGGATGATCTCGGCCAGCACCCGCGTCGTGTCCATCGGCCCGCCCGAGGCGGCGTTGTCGTAGTGGTCAAGCAGGAAGACCGGGCCGTCGGCCGTCGATCGTGTCATCGCCTTCGCGCGCGCGACCGACTGCTCGAGCGGCTCGAGCCGGTAGACGAAGTCGGCGCGCGCCGCCCAGGCGCGCTCGAGCAGTTCGTCGCGCAGACGGCGGGCGAGCGCTTCGTCGCCGTCGGTGGTGACGACCACGCTCAGCCCCGCGTTGGTGATGTCCGCGTGCGGGAAGCCGACGAACAGGCTCGCGCACAAGGCCGCGCCTTGCGCTTCCATCTCGCGGCAGCGCGCCTGCAGCGACTTGTTCGGTTCGTCGTCGCTGCCCTGGCGCATCACGTGCGGCAGCATCGGCAGCCGGCCCCAGGCGGTGGTCGGTTTCGCCTGGCCCCGGATCATGCGGATCAGCGCGTTGCCGGCGCGCAGCCCGGTCGCGTGCATGTCCACGTGCGGGTAGGTCTGGTAGCCGGCGACGACGTCCGCGCACTCGACCATCTCGGCATGGACGTTCGCGTGCATGTCGTAGCCGACGGCGATCGGCGTCGTCGCGTCGACCGCGCGGATGCGCTGCAGCAGCGTGCCTTCGCCGTCCTCGACGCTGCGCGTGACCATCGCGCCGTGCAGGTCGAGCAGGAGGCCGTCCCAGCCGCCGCGCCTCACCGCGTCGACGATCGTGCCGCACATCGATTCGTAGGCGTCGTCCTCGACCGGGCCGCTCGGCCAGGCGTCGGCGGCGAGCACCAGTTCGAAGTCGGCACCTTCGCGTTCGGCGATCTCGAGGTAGGCGCCGGTCACGGTGCCGGTGCCGCGGTAGGCGGCGACCGCGCTCGCGCCGGCGTCCGGCGCGCCGGCGCCGCTGCGCGAGAAGCGCGCGAGGTCGGTGCGCACCGGCGAGAAGGTGTTCGTCTCGTGCTTCATCATCGCCAGCAGCAGGCGCATCGGATGTCTCCGGTCGGGTGTCGGTCAGCTCGCGGCGGCGGCGAAGTCGAAGTGGCGCCCGGGCGCGGCGTCGAACAGCGCGCGCGTGTACGCGTGCTGCGGCGCTGCGAACACCTGCCGCGCCGGGCCGTACTCGACGACGCGGCCCTGCGACATCACCGCGACGTCGTCGCACACCTGCGCCGCGACGCGCAGGTCGTGCGTGATGAACAGCATCGCCAGGTTCAGCTGGTCGCGGATGCCGGCGAGCAGCTGCAGCACCTGCGCCTGCACCGACACGTCGAGCGCGGAGACGGCCTCGTCGGCGATCAGCAGCTCGGGCTCCATCGCCAGCGCGCGCGCGATGCAGATGCGCTGGCGCTGGCCGCCGGAGAACTGGTGCGGGTAGCGGTCGAGGGCGTCGGGGTCGAGCCGCACCAGCTCCATCAGCTTGCGCGCCCGCGCCAGCGCCTCCGCGGCGCCGGTGCCGTAGTTCATCGGCCCCTCGACGATCGACTGGCCGACGGTGCGGCGCGGGTTCAGCGACCGGTACGGATCCTGGAACACGATCTGGATCTTGCGCCGCAGCTCGCGCAGCCGGCGGTGCGGCATCGGCGCGATGTCGTGCCCGTCGAGCTGAATGCGGCCGGCGCTCGGGTCGATCAGGCGCGCGATGCAGCGCGCCACCGTCGACTTGCCCGAGCCGGACTCGCCGACGATGCCGAGCGTCTCGCCGCGCCGGATCTGCAGCGCCACGTCCTGCACCGCGGCCACCTGGCGCCCGCCGAACAGGCCGCGCTGGCCGTAGGTCTTGGCCAGCGCCTCGGTGCGCAGCACCACCGGCGCCGCGGCGGGCCGCGGCCGCTCGGGCGGATCGTGGCTCGGCACCGAGGCGATCAGCATCTTCGTGTACGGATGCCGGGGCCGGCGCAACAGCTCGGCGGTCGGGCCCATCTCGACCAGTTCGCCGTGCTTCAGCACCGCGACGCGGTCGGCGATCTCGGCGACGACACCGAAGTCGTGGGTGATGAACAGCACGCCGGTGCCGCGTTGCGTCTGCAGCTCCTTGATCAGCTTCAGGATCTGCGCCTGGGTGGTGACGTCGAGCGCGGTCGTCGGCTCGTCGGCGATCAGCAGCGCCGGTTCGAGGATCAGCGCCATCGCGATCATGATGCGCTGGCGTTGCCCGCCGGAGAGCTGGTGCGGGTACGAGTCGACCATGCGCTGCGGGTCGGGCAGGCGCACCTGCTCGATCATCGCCAGGATCTTCTCGCGCCGCTCGGCGGGCCGCAGCGTGGTGTGCTCGGCGAGCACCTCGTCGATCTGCGCGCCGCAGCGCATGACCGGGTTCAGCGCGGTCATCGGCTCCTGGAAGATCATGCCCATGCGCGTGCAGCGCAGCTCGCGCAGCCGGGCCTCGCCGGCGCCGACCAGGTCCTCGCCCTGCAGCGCGATCCGGCTGCCCGGCCGCACCGGCAGCGCCTTCGGCAGCAGGCCCATCGTCGCGAAGGCGATCACCGACTTGCCCGAGCCCGACTCGCCGACCAGGCAGACGATCTCGCCCGGCGCGACCGCGAAGGACACGCCGCTCACCGCGTCGGTGCGGTCGCCGCCCTGCGGCAGGCCGATCGACAGGTTGCCGACCTCGAGAACCGGTGCGGCCGCCATCGTCAGACCCGCTTCGCCATTCTCGGGTCGAGCGTGTCGCGCAGCCCGTCGCCGAGCATGTTGACCGCGAGCACGGTGACGGTCAGGAACGCCGCCGGGTACAGGATGTTGTGCGGGTAGAGCTGGAACGCGGTCCGGCCCTCGGCCATGATGTTGCCCCAGGTCGGGGTCTCCGGCGGGATGCCGACGCCGAGGAAGGACAGCGCCGCTTCGAGGAGGATGGCCGACCCGGCGATGAAGGTGGCCTGCACGATCAGCGGCGCGATCGTGTTCGGCAGCACGTGCCGCCACAGGATCTTCGGCGTCGGCGTGCCGACCGAGATCGCCGCCTCGACGTAGGGCTCCTCGCGGATCGACAGCACGATCGCACGCACCAGCCGCACGACGCGCGGGATCTCCGGGATCGTCACCGCGACCACCACCGTCAGCAGGCTCGCGCCCGACAGCGACACGAGCGCGATCGCGACCAGGATGCCCGGGATCGCCATCAGCCCGTCCATCACCCGCATGATCACGCCGTCGAGCGCGCGGAAGTAGCCGGCGACGAGACCGACGCCCAGGCCGACCGCGACCGACAGCACCGCGACGGCGATTCCGACCGTCAGCGACACGCGCGCACCGTAGACCACGCGCGCATAGATGTCGCGGCCCAGGCTGTCGGTGCCCATGCGCGCGACGCGCGTCACCTTGTTGCCGTCGTCGTCGCGTTCGGTGGTCTCGAAGCCGGGCAGCTTGTTGCGGTTGCTCGGGTTGATCGCCGCCGGGTCGATCGGCGTCAGCAGCGGCGCGAGCAGGCCGATGGCCGCGACCAGCAGGATCAGCAAGCCGCCGATCAGCACGCTCGGGTTGCGCAGCAGCCGCTTCGCCGCGCCAGGCTTCGTCGCCTGGACGTCGGGCGCCTCGATCAGCGGCGGGGCGGCGGCGTCAGTCATGTCGGCCGCCCGGCCACGCTTCGCGCGACCTGCCCTGCATGAAGCCCGCGGCGCTCGTCGACCGGTACCGGCCCTTGGCTGCTTCTCGGAAGGTCTGCTGTTCGCGTTGCGCTGTGACTGCGACTGAGAGGCAAAGCCGAGGAGGGGGCAGCCGACTCCGTTCAGCCAAATTCTTATTCACTCCGTCGGCCGCCCCCTCCTCGGCTTTGCCGGCACCGCCTGCGCGCTCCGGCGGCAACGACAAGACGCTTCGCCCGTGCGAACGGGAGCGGCGTGTGCGCACCACTGAACGGGCCGACGGCGGGGTGGCCGACGGAGTGAATGAGAATTTGGCTGAACGGAGTCGGCCACCCCGTCGGCGGCCCCGTGCGCCACGATGAAGCGCCTCGAGGACGGTTTGCGGAGAAACGTCGAGCGGCAGGAACGGGCCGCGAGCCGACGGTGAACGACCGGGTTTCACGTCAGTAGCGGATCCGCGGATCGAGCAGCGTGTACAGCAGGTCGATCACCAGGTTGATGAACACGTAGGCCAGCGAGAACAGCAGGATCACTGCCTGCACCGTGGGATAGTCGCGCGCCAGCACTGCGTCCACGGTCAGCCGGCCGAGGCCGGGGATGTTGAACACGCTCTCGGTGACGACCACGCCGCCGAGCAGCGTCGCGATGCTGATGCCGATCACGGTGACGATCGGCACCGCGGCATTGCGCAGCGCGTGGAACACCAGCACCTTCAGGTTCGGCAGGCCCTTGGCGCGGGCGGTGCGCACGTAGTCCTCGTTCAGCACCTCGAGCACGCTGGTACGCGTCATGCGGGCCAGCAGCGCGACGAAGACCACCGCCAGCGCGCTCGCCGGCAGGATCAGCCGGTGCAGGAAACCCCAGAAGCCGTCGGCCAGCCGCTGGTAGCCCTGCACCGGGAACCAGCCGAGCTGCAGCGAGAACAGCCAGATCAGCAGGTAGCCGATGACGAACACCGGCACCGAGAAGCCGGCGACCGACAGCCCCATCACCCCACGATCGAGCCACGAGCCTTGGCGGTAGGCGGCGAGCGTGCCCAGCGGCACCGCCACCAAGACGGCGAGCAGGATCGTCAGCGTCGACAGCGCCAGCGTCGGCTCGAGCCGGTCGCCGATCAGCGACGCGACGGTCTTCTTGTAGAAGAACGATTCGCCCAGGTCGCCCTGCAGCGCGTGGCCGAACCAGATGAAGAACTGCGACACGACCGAGCCCGACAGGCCGAGCTTGGCGCGGATCTCGGCGATGTCGGCCGCGGTGGCGGCGTCGCCGGCGATCACCGCTGCCGGGTCACCCGGGGTCAGCCGCAGGATCGAGAACACGAGCACGGCGACGATCAGCACCACCGGGACGGTGGCGAGCACGCGTCGGCCGAGGTAGGCCCACATCGTCGTCGTGCCGTCAGCGCGCGGCGGGCGTCGCGGCCGGAACTGCGGCGCGACGCCCCGACCGGATCACTTCTTCTGCACGTTCCAGAAGGCGATCACCGGCGCCTGGATCATGCCGTCCACGTTCTTGCGCAGCGCCACCGGCTTGTACCACTGGCCCAGGTGCACGTGGGTCGGCACCTCGAGGTAGCGCATCTGCACCTGCTCGGCGATCGCCTTCTGCTTGGCCGGATCGGTCTCGCGAGCGAAGGCGTCGCGCAACTGCTCCATCTTCTCGTCGCAGGGCCAGCCGAACAGCGCCTTCTCGCAGCTCGAGTTCAGGAACGCGGCGCTGACCGGGTTCAGCACGTCGGCCGCGACCCAGCTGGTGAGGAACGCGTTCCAGCCGCCGGCGTTCGGCGGATCCTTCTTCGCGCGGCGCGCGACCACGCTCTGCCAGTCCATCGACTGCATGTCGACCTTGAAGCCGCCGCGCTCGAGCAGCGACTTGGCCACCGGCGCGAGGTTGGTCAGCACCTCCAGGTCGGTGGAATGCAGCAGCACCACGGGCGTGCCGTCGTAGCCGGCGGCGGCGAGCAGTTCGCGCGACTTCTTGAAGTTCGACTCGAGCAGCCCTTCCATCCCCTTGTCGGTGGCCAGCGGCGAGCCGCAGATGAACAGCGCCTTGCACAGCTTGTAGTACTTCGGGTCGCCGTGCACCGCCTTCAGGAAGTCCTCCTGGTTCAGCGCGACGAACACCGCCTGGCGGATCTTCGGGTCGTTGAACGGCTTGTGCAGCGTGTTGAAGCGCAGCACGTACTGGTTGCCGAGCGGGTTGACGTCGAACATCTTGATGTTCGGGTCCTTGCCGACCACCGGCAGCAGGTCGCTCTTCACGTCCTCGACCATGTCGACCTCGCCGGCGATCAGCGCGTTGACGGCGGTCTGCGCGTCGGGGATCGCGCGCCACTCGACGCGGTCGACCTTGACCACCTTGCCGCCGGCCAGCCCCGACGGCGGCTCGCTGCGCGGCTTGTACTTCGCGAACTTGGTGTAGACCGCCTTCTCGCCCGGCTTCCACTCGTCGGTCTTGAACACATACGGGCCGGAGCCGACGTATTCCTTGATCTGCTCGCTCGGGCTGGTCTCGGCGATGCGCTTGGGCATGACGAAGGGCACGTTCGACGACGGCTTGCCCAGCGCCAGCAGCATCAGCCCGGTCGGCGAGCTCAGCGTGGCGGTGAAGGTCTTCGCGTCGACGACCTTCCACTCCTTGACGAAGGAGTTCATCTTCTGGCCGAGCGAATCCTTCTGCGCCCAGCGCTTGATCGACGCCACCGCGTCCTCGGCGGTGACCGGCTTGTCGTCGTGGAACAGCAAGCCGTCGCGCAGCGTGAAGGTCCAGGTCAGCTGGTCGGGGCTGACGCTGTACTTGTCGATCATCTGCGGCTTGATCGCGCCGCTCGCGTCCATCGCGAACAGCGTGTCGTAGACCATGTAGCCGTGGTTGCGCGTGATGTACGCGGTGGTCCAGATCGGGTCGACGATCTTCAGGTCGGAATGCATGACGACCTTCAGCACGTTGCCCTGCGCGAACGCGGGCGGGGCGAGCAGCGCCGCGCCGAACGCGGCCGCGGCGGCCAGGCGCTGAAGGATGGAGCGAACGGTCATGGGCGGATCCTCGAAGTGGAGCGATGAAGCCGAAGCACGAACGATGCCCGGCCGAGCGGGATGGTCGTGCTTCGGAAGCGGGCAAGCATGCACCAGATCGGGCGCCGGTGCGCCACGCGCCGGCCTCGGGCTTTCCCGGACAGGCCCGGCGGCGCCGGTGCCGCCGGGCGCCCGGGTGCGGTCGCTATAGTCGCCGGCACCGGGCCCGAGGACGACGAACCGATGAACCCTGCGGAACAGGTGGTGCTGGTCGGCGGCGGCCATGCCGCGGCGGCCTTCGTCAACAGCGTGCGGCGCGCGGGCTACACCGGCCGGCTGACGCTGATCGGCGACGAGCCGGTTCTGCCGTACCACCGGCCGCCGCTGTCGAAGAAGTACCTGGCCGAAGGGCTGCCGGTGGAGCAGATCCTGATCCGCGCGCCGGCCTGGTACGGCGAGCAGCAGGTGCAACTGCGGCTCGGCGCCCACGTGGGGCGCATCGACCGCGCGGCGCAGCGGGTCGAGCTGGACGGCGGCGAGCGCGTCGCCTACGACCGGCTGGTGCTGGCCACCGGCGCCCGGCCGCGCCGGCTGCCGGCGGCGGTCGGCGGCGAGCTGCCCGGCGTGCTGCAGATGCGCCACCTGGCCGATGCCGACGCGCTGGCACCTTACCTGCGCGCGGGGCAGCGGCTGGTCGTGGTCGGCGGCGGCTACATCGGCCTCGAGGCCGCGGCGGTGGCCGCGACCCAGGGCCTGCAGGTCACGCTGGTCGAGGCCGCGCCGCGCATCCTGCAGCGCGTGGCGGCGGCGCCGACGGCGGACTTCTTCCGCGCGCTGCACGGCGCGCACGGCGTACGGCTGATCGAGGGCGTGGCGCCGGTGCGGCTGTGGGCCGACGGCGGCCGCGCCGCCGGAGTCGAACTCGCCGACGGCCGGCGCCTGCCGGCCGATGTCGTGCTCGTCGGCATCGGCGTCGAGCCCGACGTCGGACTCGCGGCCGAAGCGGGCCTGGCGGTCGACAACGGCATCGCGGTCGACGCGTTCGGCCAGACCTCGGACCCGGCGATCCTCGCTGCCGGCGACTGCACCAGCTTCGTCTACCGCGGCCGGCGCGTGCGGCTGGAGTCGGTGCAGAACGCGAACGAGCAGGGCGCGGTGGCGGCGCACACGGTGGCCGGCCAACCCAAGGCCTACGCGCCGCTGCCGTGGTTCTGGTCCGACCAGTACGACTGCAAGCTGCAGATCGCCGGGCTGAACCTCGGCCACGACGACGCGCTGCTGCGGCCCGGCCAGACCGAGCGCAGCCGCTCGGTCTGGTACTACCAGGGCGAGACGCTGCTCGCGGTCGATGCGATCAACGACGCCGCCGCCTACGTCAGCGCGAAGAAGCTGCTCGAGCTCGGGCGCAGCGTGCCGAAGGCGGCGGTGCGCGACCCGGGCGCGTCGTTCAAGGACTGGCTCGGTTGAACGCCGCGCCCGGCGCCGAGGCCCTGCGCGAGCGGCTGCAGCGCGGGGCGGCCGCCTGGCACCCGCACG
>JAFLDG010000548.1 GCA_017302495.1 Burkholderiales bacterium | reverse complement strand
GCGTTTTGTAGAAGCGCGTTTTGACAAGCTGAGTGAAGTAGCCGATTGGATCGAAAAGTATCGTCAAATTTGGGAAGATAAATATAACCGCCTCGATGATTTATTGGAAAAAATGGCGGATCGCGCGGCGCAACGTCGAACTCTGTCTGCCCGAGCTGTCGGCGAAGGAGCGCCGCGCCCTGGTGCGCGCGCACTTCCGCCGGCTCGCACAAAGCGTGCTCGAGCGGGCGCTGCTGTGGCACGCCGGCCCGGCGCGGCTGCGGCGGCTGATCCGGGTCGAGGGCGACGTCGGCCTGGCCGAGCGCAGCGCACGGCCGGTGATGTGGCTGGTGCCGCACTTCCTCGCGCTCGATGCCGCCGGCGTCGCGACCCAGCTGTTCCAGCGCCGGCCGGTGGTGTCGATCTACCAGGCGCAGAGCGATCCGGTGTTCGACGCCGCGATCCGGCGCGGCCGCTCGCGCTTCGGCCGCGGCGAGCTGTGGTCGCGGGCGCAGACCGCGCGCCCGCTGCTGCGCGCGATCCGGCGCGGGCATGCGTTCTTCAACCTGCCGGACATGGACTTCGGGCTGAAGGACGCGGCCTTCGTGCCCTTCTTCGGCGTGCCGGCGGCGACGCTGCTCGCGCCCTCGCGCCTGGCGCGTGCGCTCGACATGGTGGTGCAGCCGGTGCTGGCCGAGATGCTGCCCGGCGGGCAGGGCTGGCGCATCCGCTTCGGGCCGCCGTGGGACCATTGGCCGAGCGACGATCCGCTCGCCGACACGCGGCGGCTGAACGGGTGGATCGAAGCCGAGGTGCGGGCGAACCCGGCGCAGTACCTGTGGGTGCACAAGCGCTTCAAGACCCGGCCCGCGGGCGAGCCGGATCTGTATGCAGCGGGACCAGATAATGGCGACCCATGAAGCTGCGCTTCACCAAGATGCAGGGCGCCGGCAACGATTTCGTCGTGCTCGATGCGATCCGCGCGCCGGTCGATCTCAGCGCGGCACAAGTGCGCGCGCTCGCCGACCGGCACTTCGGCATCGGCGCCGACCAGATCCTGGTCGTCGATCCGAGCCCGGGGCCCGGCATCGACTTCGGCTACCGCATCTTCAATGCCGGCGGCGACGAGGTCGAGCATTGCGGCAACGGCGCGCGCTGCTTCGTGCGCTACGTGCGCGAGAAGGGCCTGAGCACGAAGGACCGCATCCGCGTCGCGACCGTCAACCGCGTGCTCGAGCTGCAGTGGCACGCCGACGGCCGCGTCACGGTCGACATGGGCGCGCCGGAGTTCGCGCCCGCGCAAGTGCCCTTCGATGACGCCGGGCTGGTGCCGCGCCGCGTCGGCGACTTCGAGCTCTGGCCGCTCGCGCTCGGCGGCGGCACGGTCGAGGTCGCGGTGCTGTCGATGGGCAACCCGCACGCGGTGCAGCGCGTGGCCGACATCGACGCGGCCGACGTGGCCGGCATCGGTCCGCAGGTGGAGGCGCATGCGCGCTTCCCGCAGAAGGTCAATGCCGGCTTCCTGCAGGTGCTGGCGCGCGATGCGGTCGCGCTGCGCGTGTTCGAGCGCGGCGCCGGCGAGACGCTGGCCTGCGGCACCGGCGCCTGCGCCGCCGTCGTGGCGGGCATCCGCCTGGGCTGGCTCGACGCCCGCGTGGACGTGGCCACGCGCGGCGGGCGGCTGACCATCGAGTGGGGCGGGGCGGGCACGCCGGTGCGCATGACCGGCCCGGCGCAGACCGTCTTCGAGGGCGAGATCGACATCTGAACCCGCCGCCCGGCGGTGCGGCGCAGCGCCGCGCGCGGCGGCGCCTGGAGCGTGGAGAGCATGAGCATCGACGGCATCACCGAGCAGGACATCGCGAACTACCTGGCGAACACGCCGGGCTTCTTCTCGCGCCACGCGGAACTGCTGGCCAGCGTGCAGCTGACCAGCCCGCACGGCCAGCGCGCGGTGTCGCTGCAGGAGCGGCAGATGGAAATGCTGCGCGAGCGCATCAAGGGCCTGGAGCTGAAGATCATCGAGATGATCCGCAACGGCCAGGACAACATGGCCATCGCCGACCGGCTGCACCAGTGGACGATGCGCCTGCTGCTCACGCACGACGCCGGCGCGCTGCCGCAGGTGCTGCTCGCCGACCTGCAGCAGCGCTTCCAGATTCCGCAGGTGGCGCTGCGGCTGTGGGGCGTGGCCGAGACCCATGCCGCGCTGCCGGCGGCGTTGCCGGTCAGCGACGACCTGCGCGCCTTCGCCTCGAGCCTGTCGCTGCCCTACTGCGGCGCGAACGGCGGCTTCGAGGCCTCGGCCTGGTTCGACGATCCGGCCGCGGTGCAGTCGATGGCGATGTTGCCGCTGCGTGCCGGTGACGGCGACGCCGAGGCCGCCTTCGGCCTGCTCGTGCTCGGCTCGCCCGACCCGACGCGCTACGCGGCGCAGATGGGCACCGAGTTCCTCGCGCGGCTCGGCGAGATCGCGGGCGCCGCGCTCGCGCGCCTGCGCGCGGCCTGAGCCCGCGGTGGCCC
>JAFLDG010000547.1 GCA_017302495.1 Burkholderiales bacterium | reverse complement strand
GTCGCGCGGCTGCGCGCCGGCATCGCCGGCTGGCCGGCCGATGCGTCCGCCGTGCTCGGCAGCTCGCTCGGCGGGTTCTACGCGACCGTGGTCGCCGAGGCCACCGGCTGGCCGGCCGTGGTGATGAACCCGGCCGTCGACCCCGCGCGCGACCTCGCGGCCCATGTCGGCGAGCAGACCGCGTTCCACACGCCGGACGAGCACTTCTTTTTCCGCGCCGAGTACGTCGATGAACTGCGCGCGCTCGCACCCGGCCCGGTCACCCGCCCGCAGCGCTACCTCGCGATCATCGCCAAGGGCGACGAACTGCTCGACTGGCGCGAGATGTGCGCCCGCTACCCCGGTGCGTCGCTGCGCCTGCTCGAAGGCAGCGACCACGCCCTGTCCGATTTCGACGACCACCTGCCCCACATCCTGAGGTTCCTGCAGCTATGCGACTGAAACACAAGACCTGCATCGTCACCGGCGCCGCGCAAGGCATCGGCCTGGCCACCGCGCTGAAGTTCGCCGAGGAAGGCGCGAACGTCGTCGTCGCGGACCTGAAGCCCGAGGGCGTCGACGCCGCGGTCGCGCTGGTGCGCGCGCGCGGTGCGCAGGCGCTGGGCTTCGCGCTCAACGTCACCGACCGCGACGCGCTGGGCCACATGGCCGCGGCGGTGCAGGAGCGCTTCGGCAGCATCGACGTGCTGGTCAACAACGCCGGCATCACGAAGGACGCACGGCTGCAGAAGATGACGCTGGCGCAGTTCGACGCGGTGATCGACGTCAACCTGCGCGGCGTGTTCCAGTGCACGCAGGCGGTGCTGCCGGCGATGGTGGCGCAGGAGTCCGGCGTGATCCTGAACGCGAGCAGCGTGGTCGGCATCTACGGCAACTTCGGCCAGACCAACTACGCGGCGAGCAAGTTCGGCGTGATCGGCTTCACCAAGACCTGGAGCCGCGAGCTGGGCCCCAAGGGCATCCGCGTGAACGCGGTCGCGCCCGGCTTCGTCGAGACGCCGATCCTGGCCACGATTCCCGACAAGGTGCTGCAGCACATGCGCGAGCAGGTGCCGCTGCACCGCCTCGGCAAGCCCGAGGAGATCGCGAACGTCTACGCCTTCCTCGCCAGCGACGAGGCGAGCTACATCAACGGCGCGGTGATCGAGGTCTCGGGCGGGATGACGGTGTAGCGCCGCGCCGGGTCTCGTACGAAGTTGCCTTCATTAGCATTCGTCAACAACACGTTCGCTGACGGCTCCAAGTCCGTGGAGGCGCCTACCCCCCAGCAGCTCGGAAGTTAGCCATATGGTTCAGCCTGCCTCGGCCGCCTCAGCCAACCAACAGGTTAAGGTGGGCAAAGTATCTCGCCGCCTGCGTAGCGATCGTGGTGCTCTTTGCGATGTGCTCCGGCGGAGCAAGCAACGGTCCGAGTACCGCACCAGACCCGACGGCAAGGAGCCTCTCCGGTGATGAGATCACACGCACTTGCGCCGGCGAAGCCGGTGTGCCCACCGATCAACGCGGACATCGTATTGCAGCGCGCGAGATGCAAGTCATGACTGAATGTGCAGACCGATACATCAAAGCGAGACGGTGACGAGGCTGACGCCTGTAGCCGGCGAAGGAGGTGCCTAACCCGCTGGTCAACCGGGACCGCCTCCGGCAGGCCGGTTACCAGCAACGCCCTCTCGCCAGCAGAACGGAATCTCCTGGCCCTTGGCTGCTGTTCGGAAGGTCTGCCTTTCGCGTTGCGCAGTTTCTGCGACCGAGTGGCGAAGCCGAGCAGGGGGCAGCCGACTCCGTTCAGCCAAATTCTCATTCACTCCGTCGGCCGCCCCCTGCTCGGCTTCGCCGGCACCAGCTGCGCGCTCCGGCATCAGCGACAAGACGCTTCACCCGTACGGACGGGGCGGCGAAGGTACACCACAGGTCGGGCGGACGACGGGGTGGCCGACGGAGCGAATGAGAATTGGGCTGAGCGTAGTCGGCCACCCCGTTGGCGGCCCCGTGCGCCTCGTTGACGCGCGCCGAACGGCGGGCTTGCGGAGGAACGACGAGCGGCCGCTCAGGGCCGCGAGCGGACCGCTACATCTACCTGATTGAACGCAAGGCGTATCAGCGCTCGAGCCGCAGCCGCACCACCGGCCGTTGCGGCTTGCGCCGCGCGACCTCGACGAAGCCGGCGGCGTCGAACATCGACTTCGCACCGAACCACATCGCGTCGTCGCTGGCGCGGCCGGCGCGGTCGACCGGATAGCCCTCGACCAGCGTCGCGCCCTGCGCCTGCGCCCAGGCCACCGCGCCGGCGAGCAGCGCATGCGCGACGCCCTGCCGGCGGTCCGCCGACGGCACGACGAAGCAGACGATCGACCAGACCGGCCGCGTGTCCACCGGCTTCATCACCGGCGAGCGCGCGAGCTTCGCGAAATCCGCGCGCGGGCCGAGCGCGACCCAGCCCACCGGCACGCCGTCGCGGTAGCCGATCAGCCCGGGCGGCCGGCCGCCATCGACCAGCGCCTTCAGCGCG
>JAFLDG010000546.1 GCA_017302495.1 Burkholderiales bacterium | reverse complement strand
ATCGATCCGCAGGCCTCGATCGGTGCCTTCGCCCACGTCGCCGGCGATGCGGTGATCGCGGCCGGGGCCGTGGTCGGGCCGCAGTGCCTGGTCGGCGCCGGCGCGCAGGTCGGTGAAGGCACCCGGCTGGCCGCGCGCGTCACGCTCGCCGCCGGCTGCCGCATCGGCGCGCGCGGCGCGGTGCAGCCCGGCGCGGTGATCGGCGGCGACGGCTTCGGCTTCGCGCCGTCCGGCGGGCGCTGGGAGAAGATCGAGCAGCTCGGCAACGTCGTCATCGGCGACGAGGTCGAGATCGGCGCCAACACCTGCATCGACCGCGGCGCGCTCGGCGACACCGTGATCGGCGACGGCGTCAAGCTCGACAATCTGATCCAGATCGCGCACAACGTCGTGATCGGCGACCACACCGCGATGGCGGCCTGCGTCGGCGTGGCCGGCAGCACGCAGATCGGCCGGCACTGCACCTTTGCCGGGCAGGTGGGCATCGTCGGCCACATCCGCATCGTCGACCACGTGCACGTCGGCGCCGGGGCGAAGGTGCTGCAGTCGATCCTGCAGCCCGGCCGCTACGGCGGCGCCTTCCCGCTCGACGCCGTCGGCATCTGGGAGAAGAACGCCGCGGTGACGCGGCAGCTGCACGGGCTGCGCACCCGCCTGCGCGCACTGGAGACCCGCTTGCCATGACCATCGACATCCACCAGATCCTGAAGCGGCTGCCGCACCGCTACCCGCTGCTGCTGGTGGACCGCGTGCTCGAGGTCGAGCCGGGCAAGCGCCTGCTCGCGCTGAAGAACGTGACGATCAACGAGCCCTTCTTCGTCGGCCACTTCCCGCAGCGGCCGGTGATGCCGGGCGTGCTGATGCTCGAGGCGCTGGCACAGGCGGCGGCGATCCTGGCGCTGGACAGCGCCGGCGTGCAGCTCGACGACAAGACGCTGGTCTACTTCGCCGCGATCGACAACGCGCGCTTCAAGCGGCCGGTCGAGCCGGGCGACCAGCTGCTGCTCGAGGTCACGCTGCTCAAGCTGCGCCAGGGTGTGCAGCGCTTCGCGGCCCGGGGCCGCGTCGGCGACGAGCTGGCGGTCGAGGCCGAGATGATGTGCGCGATCCGGCGCGCGCCCTGAACGTCGGCGCTGCGATGGCCCGCATCCATCCGACTGCGATCGTCGACCCGGCCGCCGAGCTGGCGGCCACGGTCGAGATCGGGCCTTATGCGATCGTCGGCGCCGGCGTGCGCATCGGCGACGGCACCACGGTCGGCGCGCACTGCGTGCTCGAAGGCCCGGCCACGATCGGCCGCGACAACCGCATCCACCCCTACTGCGCGCTCGGCGGCGCGCCGCAGGACAAGAAGTACGCCGGCGAGCCGACCGGACTCGTGATCGGCGACGGCAACACGATCCGCGAGTACTGCAACTTCAACCGCGGTACCGCGCAGGACGCCGGCGTCACGCGCCTGGGCGACCGCAACTGGATCATGGCCAACGTGCACATCGCGCACGACTGCCGGGTCGGCAGCGACATCGTGATCGCGAATTTCGTCGGCCTGGCCGGGCACGTGCATGTCGGCGACTGGGCCGTGATCGGCGGCCTGTCCGGCGTGCACCAGTTCTGCAAGGTCGGTGCGCACGCGATGGTCGGCCACTCGAGCGCGGTGTCGCAGGACGTGCCGCCGTACATGATGGTCAACGGCAACCCGGTGGCCGCGCGCGGCTTCAACCTCGAAGGCCTGCGCCGGCGCGGCTTCGATGCCGGCCGCCTGGCGGTGGTCAAGCAGATGCACCGGCTGCTGTACCGCGAGAGCCTGACCATCGAGCAGGCGCGCGCGGCGATCGAGCGGCTCGGGGCCGAACACCCGGCGTCGGCCGCCGACGTGGCGGCGATGACGGCCTTCCTCGCGTCGGCCGCGCGCGGCATCGTGCGCTGACGGCGTGGACGGCCCCGGCGGCGACCTGAAGCACCTCGCGCTGCCGTGAACGACCCCGCGCCGACGTGAACGACCTCGCCGTCGCGGCCGCGCCGCGTTTCGGCCTGGTCGCGGGCGAGGCCTCCGGCGACCTGCTCGGCTCGCTGCTGCTGCAGGCGCTGCGCGCGCGCTGGCCGCAGCTGCAGGCCGTCGGCGTCGGCGGGCCGCAGTTGCGCGCGCAGGGGCTGCAGGCCTGGTGGCCGAGCGAACGCCTCGCGGTCAACGGCTTCGCCGACGCCCTCGGCCACGTGCCGGCGCTGTGGGCGATGCGGCGCCGGCTCGGCGGCCGGCTGCTGCTCGAGCGGCCGGCGCTGTTCATCGGCATCGACGCGCCGGACTTCAACCTCGGCCTGGAGAAGCGGCTGAAGCGCGGCGGGTTGCGCTGCGTGCACTTCGTCTGTCCGTCGGTCTGGGCCTGGCGCAGCGGCCGCGCGGCGCGGCTGGCGGCCAGCGCGGATCTGGTGCTGTGCCTGTTCCCGTTCGAGCCGGCGCTGCTGCAGCGCCACGGCGTCGCCGCGGCCTACGTCGGCCATCCGCTGGCCGACGT
>JAFLDG010000545.1 GCA_017302495.1 Burkholderiales bacterium | reverse complement strand
GGCGAAGCCTTCGCCCACCGGCGCGCCGGCGAGTGCGCGCGTCACCAGCGCCGCGCGCGCGCCCGGCGGCGGGCTCTTCAGCTGCAGGTGGTACTGGAAGCGCCGGCGGAAGGCCGGGTCGATCTGCTCGATGCGGTTCGTCACCCAGATCACCGGCACCGGGTTCGTCTCCAGGATCTGGTTGACCCAGGCCTTGCCGCTGACGCTGCCGCCGGCGCCCGCGCCGTCGCCGGCGTCGAGGCGCGCGATCAGCTGCGCGGCTTCGGTGCTGATCGGCGGGAACACGTCCTCGACCTCGTCGAACAGCAGCGCCACCTTCGGGCTGCCCTTCAGGAACACCTGGCTGATCTGCAGGCTGCGGTAGCGGTCGCGGCCGGCGAGCGAGTTGCCGTCGCGGTCGGCGTACTCGACCTCGTACAGCTCCAGCCCCGCGGCGGCGGCGCAGACCTTGGCCAGTTCGGTCTTGCCGGTGCCCGGCGGGCCGTAGAGCAGCACGTTCACGCCCGGCTCCTTGCGCGCGACCGCGTGCTGCAGCAGCGCGGTCAGCGTGGCCGTGTCGTCGGCGACGAAGCCGAAGTCGGCGGCGGTCAGCTCGCTCTTCGTCGCCGGCCGGGTGAACACCGCCATCAGGTCGCTCGGGGCGCGGTACTCGCGCATCAGCACCGGCGGCAGCTGCTCGCTGACCTTCATCAGGTCGGCCAGGTCGGTGATGTTGTGCTCCGAGATCAGGTTCTCGACCATGCCCACGCGCTCCAGCCGCGAGCCGGCGCGCAGCGCCTCGGCCACCTCGCGCGCGTCGACCCCGGCCACCGCCGCGATCGCGGCATAGGCCTCCTGCGCGCTCGACACCTTGAACTCGACCAGCAGGCCGCGCAGGTCGCGCTGGTAGCGCGCGAGCGTGCCGTACAGCAGCAGCGCGCGTTCGGCCGGGTTCAGCTGCAGCAGCCCGGCGAGCGCGTCGATGTTCTTCTGCACCAGCGTGGCTTCGCGCTTGAGCCGGCGTTCGAGCCAGTCGCGCGTCGCGCCGAGCACGGCCATCAGGTCCTTCGGCGCGTCCTTCGCGTACTCGTCGAGGTAGAAGAACAGGCTCGCCTCCTCGTACGCGCCGCGCCAGACGCCGTAGCGGGCGACGAAGGCCTCGTCGGCCAGCGCCTCGTGCCCGCGCCAGCCGTCGTTGCCCTGGCAGCGCAGCCGCAGGTAGGCGCGCAGCCGGCCGAGCACCGGCAGCGGCCACACCAGGTGCCGGCCGACCAGCGCGAGCAGGCTGTTGCAGTCGCGGCGCAGGTTGAAGCGGCCCGCCTGGCGCAGCGTCAGCGTCAGCACGAAGTGCGAGCACAGCCGGTCCAGGACCGGCGCCTCGGCCAGCCCCGGCGACAACACGCAGCGCGATTCGACCTGCCCACGCGGCATGGCGGCGGCTCCTGCGGCTGGTGCGGATGCACCGGATCAGCGGTGCGCCGCATCGTGCCGCAGCGCAACCTCCGCCGCAAGCCCGGCGGCCTTTCGACCGGAAGCGGGAAACCGCGCCGCGGGCCGGGCCCGGCGGCCGTCAGTGCAGCACGAGCGGCTGCTGGGCGAGCTGGGTGTAGCCGGCGATGTAGTCGTCGAGCGCCTCTTCGCTCGGGCCCGACTCCATCAGCGCACGCACGCCGTCCTGGAAGCTGCGCGCGACCACGCCGTCGATGAAGATGCCCTTGCGCGCGAACTTGTCGACGATCTCGAAGCCGCCGCGCGCCGGGTTCTCGCCGGCCTCCTGGGCGGGCACGTCGATCTGCACCACCGCGAAATGATCCGAGTTGTAGAGCATCTGCATGGCCGCTGAGCCTCCTGCAGCCGCAGTTGGGCGCCGGCGCCGGGTTTTCAAGGGGCGTACGGTGGCCCGAAAGCCGATCACGGGCTCTCGACCGCCGCCAATTGCCACTCGGTCGTGCGGGTTTCCGGCCGGGTCGCGAGCCGGGCACGCACCGGCAGGTGGCCGCGCGCCGGGTCGAGCCAGACCTCGACCTGCAGGTCGTAGGGCCGCACCGGCTCGCGCACGAAGCGCAGCGCGGCGGCCACCGGGCCGCCGGGCAGGTCGAGCGGCTCGGCGCCCTGCGCGTCGAAGTGCCAGGCCTCGGCATCGCCGCGGGTGCCGACGACCAGCAGCGTGACCCGGGCCCCTTCGTGCCGCAGCCCCGGGTTGGCCTGGACGACGGCCGGCAGCTGGATCATCCAGCTCAGCCGGTCCTGCGTGCCGGGCAGCAGCGGCTGCTCGATGCTCGGCGCGCTGAAGGTGATGCGCCGCTGGTCGCGGCGGAAGTTGGCAGCGCGCACTTCGCGGCCGCGCTTCAGGTCGGCCAGACGCAGCGGCGCCAGGCCGTCGGCGTCGATCGCGCCGCGGCTGCTCGCGCCGCCGAGCGGCCGGCCGTCGACCTCACCCTGCAGCCGCAGCAGGTACTGCGCCCCGTCGGAC
>JAFLDG010000544.1 GCA_017302495.1 Burkholderiales bacterium | reverse complement strand
CGATGAAGCTGCCCGAGCCGCCGCCCGCGGTGCTGCCGGCCGGCGCCGCCTTCAGCGGCCTGGAGGCCGCCGGCCTGCGCAAGAGCTACGGCTCGCGCATGGTCGTGCGCGACGTGCACCTCGCGGTCGGCGCGGGCGAGGTCGTCGGCCTGCTCGGGCCCAACGGCGCCGGCAAGACCACCACCTTCTACATGGTGGTCGGCCTGGTGCGCGCCGACGCCGGCACGATCCACATCGACGGCCAACCGGTGCACCAGCTGCCGATCCACCGCCGTTCGCGGCTGGGGCTTTCGTATCTGCCGCAGGAAGCGTCGATCTTCCGCAAGCTGAACGTCGACGAGAACGTGCGCGCGGTGCTCGAGCTGCAGCGCGGGCCCGACGGCCGCGCGCTGCCGAAGGCCGAGATCGAACAGCGGCTGCAGGCGCTGCTGCGGGAGCTGGGCATCGAGAAGCTGCGCGACTCGCCGGCGCCGGCGCTGTCCGGCGGCGAACGGCGCCGGGTCGAGATCGCACGGGCACTCGCGACACAGCCGCGCTTCATCCTGCTCGACGAGCCCTTCGCCGGCATCGACCCGATCGCGGTGATCGAGATCCAGCGCATCGTCGCCTTCCTGCGCGACCGCGGCATCGGCGTGCTGATCACCGACCACAACGTGCGCGAGACGCTGGGCATCTGCGACCGCGCCTACATCATCAGCGACGGCAGCGTGCTGGCCGAAGGCACGCCGGCGCAGATCGTCGACGACGCCGACGTGCGCCGGGTCTACCTCGGCGAACACTTCCGGATGTGAGCGGGCCCCGGCGATGAAGCCCACCCTGCAGGTCCGCCTGTCGCAGCATCTGGCGCTGACGCCGCAGCTGCAGCAGTCGATCCGCCTGCTGCAGCTGTCGACGCTGGAGCTGCAGCAGGAAGTCGAGCAGATGCTCGACGCCAACCCCTTCCTCGAGGCCGACGACGAGGCGCGCGAGACGGTCGTGTCGGCGCCGGAACGGCCGGCGCCTTCGGCCGCCGATGCCGCCGCCGCGGACGCCGAAGGCGGCGGTGACGGCGGCGCCGATGCCGGCAGCGACGGTGGCGAGGCGCTGGCCGAACTGGCACCCGGCGAGTTCGGCACGCCCGAGCGCGACGACTGGGCCAACGGCACCGAGGGCGACGACTTCGACGGCATCGGCGAGCTGCCCGCCGCCGCCGCGGCGGCCGCCGCGCCGGAGGACGACGACGCCGCCCCCGAGCGCGACGAGGGCGGGCCGACGCTGCAGCAGCACCTGCGCGACCAGATCGCCGGCCTGCACCTGGACGACGACGACCGCGCCGCGCTGCTGGTACTGATCGAGTCGCTGGACGACGACGGCTACCTGAGCGACCCGCTGGACGAGATCGCGACGCGGGTCGCCGAGATGCTCGGCCTCGCACCGGACGACGCCGATGCCCGCGACCAGCTCGCCAGCCGGCTGCGCTGTGCGCTCGGCTGGCTGCAGCACATGGACCCGCCCGGCGTCGGCGCGCGCGACCTCGGCGAGTGCCTGGCGCTGCAACTGCAGGGCCGGCGCGACGAGCCGGCGTGCGCGCTCGCGCAGCGCATCTGCGCGAAGCACCTGGAGCTGCTCGCGCGCCGCGACACGCGCCGCCTGGCCGCGCTGCTCGACTGCGACGAGGCCGCGGTGCGCGCGGCGCAGGCGCTGATCCAGCGCTGCGAACCGAAACCCGGCCGGCCCTGGCAGCGCACCGAGCGTTATGCCGTCGTGCCGGACGTCATCGTGCGCCGGGCCGGCCGCGGCTGGCGGGTGGTGCTGAACCCGGACGTGATGCCGAAGCTGCGCATCAACGAGCTGTACGCGCAGGCGGTGCGCGGCACCCGCGGCGGCGCCAGCTCCAGCTTCGGCGCGCGGCTGCAGGAGGCGCGCTGGTTCATGAAGAACATCCAGCAGCGCTTCGACACGATCCTGCGCGTCGCGACCGCGATCGTCGAGCGCCAGAAGGCCTTCTTCAGCCACGGCGAGATCGCGATGAAGCCGCTGGTGCTGCGCGAGATCGCCGACGAACTCGGCCTGCACGAATCGACGATCTCGCGCGTGACCACCGCGAAATACCTGGCGTCGCCGATGGGCACCTTCGAGCTGAAGTACTTCTTCGGCTCGTCGCTCGCCACCGACGCCGGCGGCAACGCGTCGAGCACCGCGGTGCGCGCGCTGATCAGGCAGCTGGTCGGCGCCGAGGATCCGGGCAAGCCGCTGTCGGACAGCCAGCTGAGCCAGATGCTCGACGAGCAGGGCATCACGGTGGCGCGGCGCACGGTGGCGAAGTACCGCGAGGCGCTGAAGATCGCGCCGGCCAACCTGCGGCGCAGCGCATGACGGCGGCGCTCCGATCCCGCGCGCGACCCCGGCGCCCCGGGCGCGGGATGGATCCCGTGCGGGCGCCGGGCCGACCTGTATCCGCTCGCGCAGCGCATCGACTGGGCGCGCTGGATCACG
>JAFLDG010000543.1 GCA_017302495.1 Burkholderiales bacterium | reverse complement strand
GCGGCCGCCGGCCGGCCGTTGCGCGCGATCGCGCGCCAGCCGGTGTTCATCGTCGCGGTCGCCGCGGCCGCGCTCGGCTACGGCGTGATGAACCTGCTGATGGCGGCCACGCCGATCGCGATGGCGCAGTGCGCGCATCCGTTCAGCGCCGCGGCGCTGGTGCTCGAGTGGCATGTGCTCGGCATGTTCGTGCCGAGCTTCTTCACCGGCAACCTGATCCGCCGCTTCGGCGTGCTGCCGATCATGACCGCCGGGCTCGGGCTGAACATCGCCTGCGTCGCCATTGCGCTGTCGGGCACCGACCTGATGCACTTCATCGGCGCGCTGTTCGCGCTCGGCGTCGGCTGGAACTTCCTCTACGTCGGCGGCAGCACGCTGCTCGGCCAGGCGCACCGGCCCGAGGAGCGCACGGTCGCGCAAGGGGCGATGGACACCTGCGTCTACGCGACGATGACGATCACCTCGTTCAGCTCCGGCGCGCTCGTGACCACCGGCGGCTGGGAGTCGATGAACCTCGGCAGCCTCGTGCCGCTGACGCTGCTGGGGCTGGCGCTGGCCTGGCTTGCGATGCAGCGGCCCGGCGTCGAGAATGCGGCCGCCACCAAGGGAGGATGACGATGGGGTTGCTCGATCAGATCGTCGGCGGGCTGCTCGCCGGCCAGGGCTCACAGGCTGCCGCCCCGGCGGCGGGGCCGGGTTCGCTCGACCTGATGCAGCTGCTGACGGCATTGCTTGCCGGCGGTGCACAGGGGGGCATGGCGCAGGGCGGCGGCCTCGGCGGCCTGGGCGCGCTGCTCGAACAGTTCCGTGCCGCCGGGCTCGGCGAACAGGCCGACTCGTGGGTGTCGTCGGGGCCGAACCTGCCCGTCTCCGCGGAGCAGTTGCAGGGCGTGTTCGGTCAGGACCGGATGGGCCAGCTGGCCGAGCGCATGGGCCTGTCCACCGGGGACCTCGGCGCGCAGCTCGCGCAGATGCTGCCGCAGGCGGTGGACCGCGCCACGCCGCAGGGCCGGCTGCCCGAAGGCGGCCTCGGCGACCTCGGCAGCATCCTCGGCGGGCTGCTCGCGCGCTGAACGCGGCGCGCCGTGCGCGCGAAGCCGGCCGCGCAGCGGTCGGTGCCGAATGGATGAGTCCGGATCAGCGCGCCGTCGGCGTCAGCCTTCGCGTGAACAGCGCGAACACACGCTCCCAGTGGCGCTCGGCCGCAGCGTGGTCGTAGACCGCGCGCTGCGGGAAGACGAAACCGTGCTCGACGCCCGGGTACCACTCGATCCGGTACGGCGCGCCGCTGCGGCGCAGACCGTCCTCGAGCCGGGCGATGTCGGCCGGCGGTGCCCACTTGTCGATCTCGGCGCAGGCGAAGTAGCTCTCGCAGCGCAGCCGCTCGGCCAGGTGGTGCGGCGAGTCGGCCGCGTCGGTGGCCATGTTCGCGCCGTGGATCGAGGCGATGCCGCGCAGCCGCTCGGGGAACGCCGCCGCTGCCCAGACGACGAAGGGCCCGCTCATGCAGTAGCCGAGCGCGCCGACGCGCGTGCCGTCGGCGGCAGGGTCGGCATCGACGAAGGCGAGCAGCGCCCGCGTGTCGCACTCGTTGGTGGCGCGGTTCAGCGAATGCATGTGGCCGAACATCACCGCCAGCGCGGCCTCGCTGCGCTCGGGCAGTTGGTAGTCGCGCGTGCGCCGGTAGTACAGGTTCGGCAGCACGACGAAATAGCCGGCCGCCGCGAGCCGGCGCGCCATGGCGTGCAGCTCCACGCGCTTGCCCGGCGCGTCCATGTAGAACAGCACCACCGGATGCGCCCCGCCGGCGTCCGGATGCACGACGAAGCTGTTCATCGCGCCGTCGGCGGTCGGGATGTCGAGATGACGTTCGATCATCGCGCTTCGTCGCGGGTGCCGTCGCTGTCCGTTTCGATGGCGACGGATTCTGCGCGGCCGTCGCGGAATCCGCCGGCCACCAGCTCGAACCTGAAGAGTCGGCACTCGATCGGCCCGTTCCACAGCGGCACGCGGCGCGTCGCCTTCAGCCGCATCGTGCCGGGCAGCTTCGGGTCGGGGCTCAGCACCCAGGCGGTCCAGCCCGCCGGGTGCTGGGTGAACGCGCGCTTCCAGTGCGCGGCCAGCTGCTGGAACCAGTCGCGCGGCGTGCCGCGGTCCTCGGCCGACGGCCGCGCCGCGCGGCCGGCCGCGTCGATGCGCTGGCCGTAGGGCGGGTTCAGCAGCAGCGTGCCCGGCAGGTCCGGCGGCAGCGCCGGGGCCGGGCGCTCGAGCGCGTCGCCGCCGTGGAACTCGATCGCCGCCTCGACGCCGGCGCGACGCGCGTTGCGGCGGGCGAAGTCGAGCATGCGAAAGCTCACGTCGCTGGCGAAGATCGGCACCGCGCTCGGCCGCTGCTGCGCCTGCAGCTTCGATTTCAGCCTTTGCAGCTGGGCGCGCAGCGGCGGCGTAGCGAACGGGTAAAAGGAATCAAACCAAAACTTTCAGGTAAATATGGAAAGCTCAAAATTCACGACAAATGGTCAAGTCAAACCCTTGGTAATCTACTTGGGTCAGCGGTTTACATTGGCTGTCACGAAGTGAATAA
>JAFLDG010000542.1 GCA_017302495.1 Burkholderiales bacterium | reverse complement strand
CGGCGAGGCGGCCGCGGCCGTCGACGGCGGCGTGCCGCGCGGCCCGGACGCGGTGGCGCTCGTGCGCCCGTCCGGGCGGCCGCCGCTGACGGTGCTGGTGACGCCGATCCGCGAGCGTGGGGCGCCGTGGCCGCTACCCGGGCAGCCGGTGGCGCTGCTGGTCGTGACCGACAGCGACGAGCGGCTGGCGCCGCCGCCGCAGGCGGCGGCCCGGCTGCAGGCGCTGTTCGGCCTGACGCCGACCGAGTCGCGCGTCGCGCTGCAGGTCGCACGGGGCTGCAGCGGTCCCGAGGCCGCCGAGGCGCTGGGCATCGGCGCCGGCACCGTGCACGCGCACCTGAAGAGCATCTTCGCGAAGACCGGCGTGCGCCGGCAGGCCGGGCTCGCGCGGCTGCTCACGCGCTGCGGCGTGCTCGACCTCCACTGAGATGGGGAGACCTCTCCCGTTCGGGAGAGGCGCGATGCCGCCGGCGCTGGAACCATCGCGCGGTGGCGCGCCCCCGGCCCGGACCCCGCGGCCGGGACGCCACGCTCAGCAACAAGGAGTCGATCATGTCGCGTGCCTCGAGCTTCCTGGCCGGCTGCGGGCTGGCCTTGGCCCTTGCCGGAACGATGGCTGCCGCGCAGGCGGCCGAACCGTTCGCGATCCTCTTCACCGGCCACGGTCAGCGCGCCGGGCCGGGCCACTTCATCGGCAAGGCCGACGACTGGGCCGGGCTGTCGTCGCCCATTCCCGGCGACTGGGACGTGGAGCGTTTCGAAACCCACGACCTTCCGGCGCAGACGTTCTTCGGCACGACCACCTGGACCGACACCGGGCCGGGCGGCAACAACCTCGCCGCCACCTTCACCGGATCGTGGGAACTGGTCGGCGACGGCCAGCATGTGCGCGTCATCAACAACTTCGTCGTCACCGGCGGCACCGGCATCTTCGCCGGCTACAAGGGCACGGGCGAGGACCGCGTCTACACCAACTTCGTGGCCGGGCAGTATGTCGAGTCCGGCTTGCTCCATCTGGTCCCGGTTCCGGAGCCGGCGACGATGCTGATGTTCGGTGCCGGCCTGGCCGGCCTGGCCGCCCGCCGTCTGCGGCGCGGCTGACGGCTCGGCGGTGGGCCCCGCCTTGCCGACGCGGCCCGCTGCTGGGATGATGCGCTGATCGGCTCCGACGAAGGGAGGGACCTGTGGTCCGGCGGTCCCGCGAGTCCGCACTGCGGTCCGTCATCGAGGCCAGCTTCGACGCGGCGCTCGACGCGGGCCGCTGGCCGGAGCTGCTGCGCCGGCTGACCGATGCCGGCGGCGGCGTCGGCAGCCTGTTCGTCGGGGTTTCGTTCAGCGAGCCGGAGCGGGGCTTCATTGTCGGCAGTGGGCTCGACGACGGGATCAACCGGCGCTTCATGACCGTGCACCAGGACAACCTGTGGTCGCGCCGGCTGCACCGTGTGCCGCCGGGCCGGGCCGTCGACGTGCAGGCGGGTTACAGCCTGGCCGAGTTGCAGCGGACCGAGTTCTACGAGGAAATTCTCGCACCCCAGGGCATCGAGTCGCTCGTCGCACTGCCGCTCGACCTGGGCGACGAGTACGCCACCGGGGGTGTCTCGGTCTCCCTGCATCGGGGCAAGGGCGGTGACGAGGCGCTGGACCTGCTGGGGCGAGCGGCACCGTACCTGCAACGCGCCGCGACCACCGCCGTGCGCCTGCGCCGGAACCTGCGCGCGCCCGACGCGCTGCCGGTGGCGCTCGATGCAATTGCCTCGGCCGTGTTCCTGACCGACGCCCAGGCGCGCTTGCTGCAGGCCAACCGCCGCGGCGAACGCCTGCTCGCCGCCGGTGACGGGCTGCGCTGCGCTGGCAAGCAGCTCGTGGCGGCACGCCACGACGACACGCGCGCCCTGCATGCGCTGGTGGCCGAGACAGCGCTCGCGCGCAGCGACCGGCCGCCGCCGGGCGGCGGCGCGCTGGCCATCGGGCGGCCGTCGGGTCGGCGCGCGCTGGCGCTGCTCGCCGCACCGGTTCGCGATCCGCGCGAGCGCTGGGCGCTGCCGAGCCGTGGCGCGGTGCTGTTGACGGTGGCGGACCCGGAGGACCGGGACAGGCCGGGGTCCCGGGCGAATGCTGCTGCGCGCATCCTGTTCGGGCTCACCACCGCGGAAGCCCAGGTGGCGCTGCAGGTCGCCTGCGGCCATGGCTTGCCGGAAACCGCGCTGCGCCTGGGCATCGGCACGGGCACCGTGCACGCGCACCTGAAGCAGGTTTATGCCAAGACCGGCGTGCACCGCCAGGCCGGCCTGACGCGGCTGTTCTCGCGCTGCCGCCTGCTCGATCTCGACGGCGACGCGGCGCCGTGACCGCGCAGCGGGCTTTGTACGAACTCGCGTTCGATCTTAGAGATTCGGCGGGCCGCTCACGGTCCTGAGCCGCTGTTCGGAAGGCCTGCTGTTCGCGTTGCGCTGTTACTGCAACCGAGAGGCAAAGCCGAGCAGGGGGCAGCCGACTCCGTTCAGCCAAATTCCTAAGCCGGCAGAGCCGGAACCAAACAAGCAATACGATGCTCGCCCGCGCGATGGGAGGGTGAGTAACCATGGCTG
>JAFLDG010000541.1 GCA_017302495.1 Burkholderiales bacterium | reverse complement strand
CGGGCCGACGGCCATCGGCCGTTCGGCTGTCGCTGCGGTGATAGCGGTGGTGCGGCGGCATGGCCGATGCTTTCGGCGCCGGCGGCCGCGAGTTGCGGCGGCGCTCCGCCCGCCCTGCCCAGAATCACCGCTTCGCCGCCTCCGCAGGAACCGCCATGGCCGATCTCGACTTCCGGGGCAAGACGGTGCTCGTCGTCGGCGGCTCCAGCGGCATCGGCAACGGCATCGCCCAGGCGTTCCGCGCACGCGGCGCCGACGTTCACGTCTGGGGCACCCGCCCCCATGCCGCCGACTACTCGGTTGCCGAAGGCTCGGACCTGGCCGGCCTGCACTACACCGCGCTCGACGCGAGCGACGCTGCCGCCGTCGACGGCTACGAGCCGCCCTTCGCCGCGCTCGACGTGCTCGTGCTGTGCCAGGGCACGGTGCGCTACCGGCGCGAGGAGTTCACGCGGGCCGGCTTCGAGCGCGTGGTCGAGGTCAACCTGCACAGCGTGATGGCCTGCGCGCTGCGCTTTCGCGGGCTGCTCGCCGCGAGCCGCGGCGCGCTGATCACGGTCAGCTCGGTCGCCGGCTACGGCGCGAACATCGGCAACCCGGCGTATGCGGCGTCGAAGGCCGGCGTCATCAGCCTGACGCGCACGCTCGCCGCCGCCTGGGCGGCGGACGGCATCCGCGTCAACGGCATCGCGCCGGGGCTGGTCGACACCAAGCTGACCCAGGTCACGACCGCGCATCCCGAGCGGCTGCAGCGTGCGCTCGCCGGCATCCCGGCCCGGCGCCTCGGCACGCCGGCCGACATGGCCGGCGCCGTGCTGTTCCTCGCGTCGCCGCTCGCCGCCTACGTCTGCGGCCAGACGCTGCGCGTCGACGGCGGCCTCGGGCTGCAGGCCTGAGCGGCGGGCCGCCGGCTCGAATCGGCGCCGCCGCGGCTGGTCGGGCGCCGGGGCGGGATCAGCCTTCGAGCGTCTGCCACATCTGGCGGTCGCGCTCGGCGGTCCAGATGCGCGGGTCGGGGTACTGCGTCGCCTCGTCGTAGCAGCGCGTCACGTCGAAGGGCATGCAGTGGTCGAAGATCACCCAGTGGCCGTATTTCGGCTTGAGCTTCGCGTAGGTCTCCTTGTAGACCACGTTCAGGTCCCGGCCGGCGGCGACGCCGGCCTGGACGCTGGCCCAGACATCGGCGATGAAGTCGCGCGTGCCCTTCAGGCCGGCGGCCACGGTCTCGGGCGTCGTCAGCGCCGCGCCGCGGCCGGGCACGAGCGCGCGCGGCTGCAACGCGGCGAGGTTGTCGAGCGTCTGCGGCCAGTCCCGGAAATACGCGTCGCCGGCGTAGGGCGTGGCGTCGAACTCGACCAGGTCGCCGCTGAACAGGATCTTCTGCTCGGGCAGCCAGGCGACCGTGTCGCCCTTCGTGTGGCCGCGGCCGAGCTGCAGCAGCTGCACCTCGAGCTTGCCCAGCCGGATCGACATCCGGCCGCTGAAGGTGATCGTCGGCCAGGTCAGCCCCGGCGGCACCGATTCGACGTTGCGGAACAGGCGCGGGAAGCGGCCGATCTCGCTGGCCTTGTCCTGCTCGCCGCGCTCGCGGATCAGATCGAGCGTGTCCTGGCTGGCGATGATGTGTTCCGGCTCGTAGCCGCTCGCGCCGAGCACGCGCACCGCGTGGTAGTGGCTGAGCACGACGTACTTGATCGGCAGTGGTGTGACCTCGCGGATGCGGCGGATCACGTCCTGCGCCATCACCGGCGTGGCCTGGGTGTCGATCACCATCACCGCATCGTCGCCGACGATGACGCCGGTGTTCGGGTCGCCTTCGGCGGTGTAGGCGTAGGCGTTGTCCGACAGCCGGGTGAAGCTGACTTTCTTTTCCTCGAGGTCGGCCTGGCTGGCGAAGGCTTTGCTCATCGAAGTCTCCTGCGGGCGGTGGGTTGGATTCCGAAGCCGGCAATGCTACGGTCGACGTTTGCACTTGTCAAACGCATTCGCTATATGCAAACTAACCGAGTCGAGGCGATCAGGATGGAACGCGATGCGCAAAGGCGAAGCGGAGGACCGGGCGCAGCGGGCGGTGCAGTCGGTCGAGGTCGGCGGCCGGCTGCTGCTCGCCCTCGGCGCGAGCCGCGGGCCGATGACGCTGAAGGATCTGGCCGAAGCCGCCGGCATGCCGGCGTCCCGCGCGCACCCATACCTGGTGAGCTTCGGCCGGCTCGACCTGGTGGTGCAGGAGCCGGCCACCGGGCGCTACGCGCTCGGCCCCGCGGCGCTGCAGATCGGGCTGACCTGCCTGCACCAGCTCGACCCGGTGCGCGCCGCCGGGCCGGTGGCCGAAGCGCTGGCCGAGCGCACCGGGCTCGCGGTGGCGCTCGCGCTGTGGGGCAACTTCGGGCCGACCGTCGTGCGCATGATCGAGGCGCATCAGCCGTTGCACGTGGCGATGCGTGCCGGCACCGTGATGTCGATCCACGGCACCGCGACCGGCCGCGCCTTCGCCGCGGTGCTGCCGCCGGAACGCGTCG
>JAFLDG010000540.1 GCA_017302495.1 Burkholderiales bacterium | reverse complement strand
GCGCGCTGCCGGTGCTGGCCGGCGGTGCCTTCGCCGCGGCACTGGTGCTGGCGGCGCTGCTGGTCGCCGGCCGCGGCCCGGCCGGACTGCCGCTGACGCAGGCCCTGATCGATGCGGCGGTGCGGCACTCGCTCGAGAACGAGCCGCTGCCGTCGCAGTATGCGAAGGCCTACGAACAGGTGGCGCCCTCGGTGGTGCGCGTGGTCGGGCTGATGGACGAGGGCGACGACGCGACCGACCGGCCCGACCGGCGGGCGATGGACCGCAGCCTGGGCAGCGGCGTCGTGATCAAGGACGACGGCACGATCCTGACCAACCTGCACGTCGTGCACGGCGCGAAGAAGCTGCGCGTCACTTTCGCCAACGGCCAGCAGTCGGATGCGGCGCTGGTCGGCATGCAGCCGGAGAACGACCTCGCGGTGATCAAGGCGACGCAGCCGCCGGCCGAGCTCGAGCCGGCGACGATGCGCTCCACCGGCGACCTGATGCCCGGCGACCACGTGATCGCGGTCGGCCACCCGTTCGGCATCGGCCCGTCGGTCAGCGCCGGCATCGTGTCCGGGCTGCAGCGCGAGTTCCGCGCGCCCGACGGCGAACGCGCGCTGACCAACCTGATCCAGTTCGACGCCGCCGCCAACCCGGGCAATTCCGGCGGGCCGCTGGTCACCGCCGACGGTTACGTCGTCGGCATCGTGACCGCGATCCTGAACCCGAACGAGCAGAGCACTTTCGTCGGCATCGGCTTCGCGGTGCCGATCGAGAACGCGGCGGCCGCCGCCGGCCTGTCCCCCTTCTGAGCCTTCACCGACCTGCCATGACCCCATCCGACGAGCAGCAGACCGCCACGCTGATGGAGCGCATGCTCTACGAGGTCAAGCGCGTGGTCGTCGGCCAGGACCGCTTCCTCGAGCGCGTGCTGGTCGCGATGCTGGCGCAGGGCCACCTGCTGGTCGAGGGCGTGCCGGGGCTGGCGAAGACGCTGACGGTGAAGACGCTGGCGCGCACGATGCGCGGCAGCTTCCGCCGCATCCAGTTCACGCCCGATCTGGTGCCGGCCGACCTGGTCGGCACGCGCATCTACAACCAGAAGACCGGCGAGTTCGGCACTTCGCTCGGGCCGGTGTTCGCGAACCTGCTGCTCGCCGACGAGATCAACCGCGCGCCGGCGAAAGTCCAGAGTGCGCTGCTCGAGGTGATGCAGGAGCGCCAGGTCACGATCGCCGGCGAGACGCACCACGTGCCCGAACCCTTCGTCGTGATGGCGACGCAGAACCCGATCGAGACCGAGGGCACCTATCCGCTGCCCGAAGCGCAGGTCGACCGCTTCATGATGAAGGTGCTGGTCGACTACCCGAGCGAGGAGGAGGAGTTCGTCATCGCCCAGCGCGTCACCGGCCCGGCGAGCGAGGTGCAGTCGGTGTGCGACACGCACGCGCTGCGCGCGTTGCAGCGGCAGTGCCGCGAGGTCTTCGTCGACTCGGCGCTGACGCAGTACGCGGTCAAGCTCGTCAGCGCGACGCGCCGGCCCGAGCGCTACGAGCTCGGTGAAGTCGCCAAGTACCTGACCTTCGGCGCGAGCCCGCGCGCGACCATCGGCCTGGTCGAGGGTGCGCGGGCGCTGGCGATGCTGCGCGGCCGGCGCTACGCGCTGCCCGAGGACATGGCCGACCTGGTGCCCGACGTGCTGCGGCACCGGCTGGTGCTGTCGTACGAGGCGCTGGCCGACGGCATGAGCGCCGACCAGATCGTGCAGCGCGTGATGCAGGCCATTGCGGTCCCCGACAAGCCGATGGCGCATCCGAACGACGGCCCCGGCAATGCTTGAGCCGACCCCGATCCGCCGGCCCGGGGCCGAGGAGCGGCTGCTGCGCCAGCTCGAGTGGACCGTGCTGCGCCGGCTCGACGGCCTGCTGCAGGGCGACTACCGCACGCTGCTGCGCGGCGCCGGCATCGACCTGGCCGACCTGCGCGAGTACCAGCTGCACGACGACGTGCGCCACATCGACTGGAACGTCACCGCGCGGCTGCAGGCGCCATACGTGCGCCAGTTCACCGAAGACCGCGAAACCGCGGCCTGGTTCCTGCTCGACCTGTCGGGCAGCATCGACTTCGGCTCCGGCGACACGACCAAGCTCGCCGTCTCGGGCGGCTTCGTCGCGCTGGTCGCGCGCGTGCTCACGCGCGGCGGCAACCGCGTCGGCGCGATCGGTTACGGCACCCGCGTCGACCAGGTGCTGCCGCCGCGGGCGTCGCGGATGCAGGTGCTGAACCTGCTGCGGCTGGTGCGCCGGCCCGTCCCCGCGGCCGGCCACGGCGCGGGCACCGCGCTCGGCGAACTGCTGGCCGCCGCGGCCGGCACGATCAAGCGCCGCTCGCTGGTGCTGGTGGTGTCGGACTTCATCAGCCGGCCGGGCTGGGAGGACCCGCTCGCCCGCCTCGCGCTGAAGCACGAGGTCATCGCGGTGCGGCTGTACGACCCGCTCGAGATGGCGCTGCCCGAACTCGGCCTGGTCACGGTCGAGGACGCCGAG
>JAFLDG010000054.1 GCA_017302495.1 Burkholderiales bacterium | reverse complement strand
ACGCCGCACTCCGCCGTCCGCCGCCCGCCGCTGGTGACCGCCGCTGTCGCGAAGGCGGTGGCCGCGGCCGCTGCGGTGCGCCACACTGCGCCGCCGAGCCATCCGACTTCCCGCCACCGCCCATGCCCATGCCCGCCGCCCTGTCCGACCCGCTGCCGCTGGCCCGCGGCCCCGCCTGGCCCAACCGCCTCGCGCTCGCGCCGCTGACGAACTGGCAGAGCCATGCCGACGGCACCCTCGGCGAGGACGAATACCGCTGGCTGACGATGCGCGCCCGCGGCGGCTTCGGCCTGACGATGACCTGCGCCGCGCACGTGCAGGCGTCGGGCCAGGGCTTCCCCGGGCAGCTCGGCGCCTGGTCCGACGCGCACCGGCCCGGCCTCGAGCGGCTCGCGCGCGGCATCCACGACGGCGGCAGCGTCGCCAGCCTGCAGCTCTACCACGGCGGCCGGCGCGCCGATCCGGCACTCACCGGGCAGGCGGCGGTCGCGCCGTGGGACGACGCCGAGACCGGTGCCCGCGCGCTGGCCGGCGGCGAGATCGCGCAGTTGATCGAGGACTTCGCCGCCGCCGCGCGCCGCGCCGAGCAGGCCGGCTTCGACGGCGTCGAACTGCACGGTGCGCACGGCTACCTGATCGGCCAGTTCCTCGATGCCGGCCTGAACCGGCGCGACGACGGCTGGGGCGGCGACCTCGCCGGCCGCAGCCGCTTCCTGCTCGAGCTGATCGACGCGGTCCGCGCCGCCACCGGCGCGCGGTTCCAGCTCGGCCTGCGGCTGTCCCCCGAGCGTTTCGGCATCCTGATGCCCGAGGCCCTGGCGCTGGCGCAGCGGCTGCTCGGCGACGGCCGGCTCGACTACCTGGACCTGTCGCTGTGGGACTGCTTCAAGCCGCCGCAGGATCCGGCCTATGCCGGCCGGGCGCTGATCGAGCACTTCGCGGCGCTGGATCGCGGCCCGACCCGGCTCGGCGTGGCCGGCAAGATCCTCGACGCCGCCACCGCCCGGCGCTGCCTCGCGGCCGGCGCCGACTTCGTGATGATCGGCCGCGGCGCGATGCTGCACCACGACTTCGCGCGCCGGGCACTGGCCGACCCGCAGTTCCGCAGCATCGAGCGGCCGGTCAGCCGCGCGCACCTCGAGGCCGAGGGCCTGGGCCCGGCGTTCCTGAAGTACGTGAGCAGCACCTGGCCGAACTTCGTCGCCGCCGACGGCTGAGCGCGCCGTCCCGCGCATCCGGCACCCCGATGCGCACGCGCGCGGCGATGCGCTGCGCAATCGGCCACGTCGCGGCGGCCGCGGCGCATGCCGCGTGCGGTGCGCGCGGCGATACTGCGCCGCTCCCGGCGGAGGGAGCCGCTCGCGCGGCCGCGGGTTCGCCGGTGCCGATGCCCTGGTTCGGGCGGCCGGAGACGAACCGGCCGCGCGCACCTGCCCGGTCCTATCCCCGAGAGGTCGTCGTGTCGTCGATACCGTGGTTGACGGTGATGATCCCGTTCCACAACGTCCGTCCGTACCTGCGCGGCTGCGTGCAGTCGGTGCTGGACCAGGCCGACGGCGGGGTCGAGCTGCTGCTGCTCGACGACGGTTCGGACGACGGCTCGGCGCGGGAGCTGGCCGGGGTCGTGTCCGCCGGCCGTGCACGCCTGTTGTCGCGCGCGACCCGCGGTGGCCTTGCGGCGGCGCGCAACACCCTGCTCGATCACGCGCAGGGCCGCTACCACTGGTTCGTCGACGGCGACGACTGGCTGGCGCCGCAGGCCATGGCCAGGCTGCGCTCGATCCTGCAGCGCTGGTCGCCGGATCTGGTGATGTGCGACTACCGCATGCACGTCGAACACCGCGGCCTGCTCCACCGCCTGAGGCGGGAAGGGCACCGCAGCACCTTCGGCGGCACGCCGCACCGGCTGATCTCCAGCCGCGAGGAACTGCTGGCGGGCATGCTCCGGCGCCACCAGTTCCAGATGTGGAACAAGGTCGTCCGCCGCGAGTTGTGGAGCGATCGTGGCCGTTTCCCCGCACTCGGCACGCTCAGCGACGTGCGCCCCAGCCTGGCGCTGGCGCTGACGGCGCGCAGCCTCTACTACCACCCCGAGGCCTGGGTGCACTACCGCCGCACCGGCCGCAGCGTGCTGGCGACGACGGCAGCGATCGACCGCGCCGACAACCGCGCGCACTGCCTGGACGGCCTGAAGAGCCGCTTCGGCGAGGAACTGGCCCGGCTCGACCCGCCGTCGCGCTACCTGCTCGCCAGCCTGGCCGCCGGCCATTTCGTGCAGTCGGCCCGCAGAGCCTGGCGCCACGAAGGGGTGGCGGCCGCGGACCGGCTGCGCCGGTACCGGCTCACCCTGGAGCGAGAGTCGCCGATTCCGCCCGACGCGCTGCCCGCGCTGCATCGGGCCCGGGGCCGATGGCGCGCGGCGTGGGTGCTGCGACGCTGGCTGTCGCGGGCCGCCTAGCCGACGCACCGCGGCCCGGGGCGGCACGGCCGGATCGCGCGGGTCACCCCCCTGGCGATGCCGCCGACACGCCGCCGGCTCAGGTCGCCAGCCGGGCGGCGATCTGCGCGACGTGCCGGCCCTGGAAGCGGGCGCCGTCCAGCTCGTTCGCCGACGGCTGGCGCGAGCCGTCGCCGCCGGCGATCGTGCTCGCGCCGTACGGGCTGCCGCCGGTGATCTCGTCGATCCGGGTCTGGCCCTGCCAAGCGTAGGGCAGGCCGACGAGCACCATGCCGTGGTGCAGCAGCACCGTGTGCGTGGCGAGGATCGTGCTCTCCTGCCCGCCGTGCTGGGTCGCCGTGCTGGCGAACACCGAGCCGACCTTGCCGACCAGCTTGCCCTGGGCCCACAGGCCGCCGGTCTGGTCGAGGAAGTTCTTCATCTGCGCGGCCATGTTGCCGAAGCGCGTCGGCACGCCGAAGACGATCGCGTCGTAGTTCGGCAGCTCGTCGACGCCGGCGACCGGCGCTGTCTGGTCGAGCTTGAAGTGCGACGCACGCGCCACGGCCTCGGGCACGATCTCGGGCACGCGCTTGATGTCGACTTCGGCGCCGGCGCTGCGCGCGCCTTCGGCGACCGCTTCGGCCATGCGCTCGATGTGACCGTAGCTGCTGTAGTACAGGACCAGGACCTTTGCCATTCGATGCTCCGCTGGGTAGGGGGTGGGGATTCCGGACCCGAAGATTCTTGACGGGCGCCGCGAGCGACGGGTTCGGCCCGGGCGAACGCAGGCTTCAACCCGCGCGAACGCCACGCCGCGACCGTGACACCGCGCGCAACGTCGGCAACGGGTTGCAGCCGCCGCGGCCGGCTGCCGGTGCGGGCGCGCAGCGCGCCCGGTGGGCGCCGGGCGGTCGGTAGAATCGCGCCCATGCGCTCGCCGATGCCCCGCCCGCGGCGCCGCTCGAGCGGCCGCGCCACCCGCTGCGACCGAATTTGACGCGCCACGCGCGTCGCGGCGCGGCCCCTGCCCGCCGCCCCCGAGCCGACCCCGGCCGGCGCCCGTCACGGGCCGCCGGCCCCTCCCGACGGATCGCCCGATGAGCACCCCCGACTACCGCGCCACGCTGAACCTGCCCGACACGCCGTTCCCGATGCGCGGCGACCTGCCCAAGCGCGAACCCGCGTGGGTGAAACAGTGGAACGACGAAGGCGTCTACAAGCAGTTGCGCGACGCGCGCCGCGACGCCCCGAAGTTCATCCTGCACGACGGCCCGCCCTACGCCAACGGCCAGATCCACATGGGTCACGCCGTGAACAAGGTGCTGAAGGACATGATCGTCAAGGCGCGGCAGCTGGCCGGCTTCGACGCGCAGTACGTTCCGGGCTGGGACTGCCACGGCCTGCCGATCGAGAACGCGATCGAGAAGAAGCATGGCCGCGGCCTGTCGCGCGACGACATGCAGGCGAAGAGCCGCGCCTACGCGACCGAGCAGATCGCGCAGCAGATGGCCGACTTCCAGCGCCTGGGCGTGCTCGGCGACTGGCAGCGGCCGTACCGCACGATGGACTTCGCGAACGAGGCCGGCGAGATCCGCGCCTTCAAGCGCGTGATCGAGCGCGGCTTCGTCTACCGCGGCCTCAAGCCCGTGTACTGGTGCTTCGACTGCGGCTCGTCGCTGGCCGAGTTCGAGATCGAATACGCCGACAAGAAGAGCCAGGCGCTGGACGTGGCCTTCCCCTGCGCCGAGCCGGCGAAGCTGGCCGCGGCCTTCGGCCTGGCCGCGCTCGACCGCGACGCCTTCGCGGTGATCTGGACGACCACTGCCTGGACGATCCCGGCGAACCAGGCGCTGAACCTGAACCCTGCCCTGGACTACGCGCTGGTCGAGACCGAACGCGGGCTGCTCGTGCTCGCTGCGTCGCTGGTCGAGAAGTGCCTGGAGCGCTACGGTCTGGCCGGTCGCGTCGTGGCGACGACGAAGGGCGAAGCGCTCGCCGGCATCGATTTCCGCCATTCGCTCGCGCACGTGCACCCGGGCTACGACCGTGCCAGCCCGGTCTACCTCGCCGACTACGCCACCGCCGAGGACGGCACCGGCATCGTGCACTCGTCGCCGGCCTACGGCGTCGACGACTTCAACTCGTGCCTCGCCCACGGGTTGAAGACCGACGACATCCTGAACCCGGTGCAGGGCAACGGCCGCTACGCCGCCGACTTCCCGCTCTTCGGCGGCCAGGACATCTGGCAGGCGGTGCCGAAGATCATCGACGCGCTGCGCGATGCCGGCCGGCTGCTCGCCACCGGGCCGCTGACGCACAGCTACCCGCACTGCTGGCGCCACAAGAGCGCGGTGATCTACCGCGCCGCGGCGCAATGGTTCGTGCGCATGGACGAAGGCGACGGTGTCTTCACGAAGGACAAGGCGCCGCAGACGCTGCGCCAGCTGGCACTCGAGGCGATCGAGCACACCCGCTTCTACCCGGAGAACGGCCGCGCGCGGCTGCGCGACATGATCGCGAACCGCCCCGACTGGTGCATCAGCCGCCAGCGCAGCTGGGGCGTGCCGCTGCCCTTCTTCCTGCACAAGGACTCGGGCGAGCTGCATCCGCGCACGATGGAGATCCTCGACCAGGCCGCCGCCATCGTCGAGCGCGGCGGCATCGAGGCCTGGAGCCGCGTCACCGCCGAACAGATCCTGGGGCCGGAGGACGCGGCGCACTACACCAAGAGCGGCGACATGCTCGAGGTCTGGTTCGACTCCGGCTCGACCTTCTGGCACGTGCTGCGCGGCACCCACGCGAAGCTCGACGGCATCCTCGGCCACCACGACACCGGGCCCGAGGCCGACCTGTACCTGGAAGGCCACGACCAGCACCGCGGCTGGTTCCACAGCTCGCTGCTGCTGGCCTGCGCGATCTACGGCCGTGCGCCGTACCGCGGGCTGCTGACGCACGGCTTCACCGTCGATGCGCAGGGCCGCAAGATGAGCAAGAGCCTGGGCAACGGCATCGAGCCGCAGCAGGTCGGCAAGCAGCTCGGCGCCGAGATCATCCGGCTCTGGGTCGCGGCCAGCGACTACTCGGGCGACATCGCCGGCGACGACGAGATCCTGAAGCGCGTCGTCGACGCCTACCGGCGCATCCGCAACACGCTGCGCTTCCTGCTCGCCAACACCAGCGACTTCGATCCGCAGGCCGACGCGGTGCCGGTTGCGCAGATGCTCGAGATCGACCGCTGGGCGCTGACCCGGGCCGAACAGTTCCAGGCCGAGGTGCTGAAGCACTACGAGGCCTACGAGTTCCACCCGGTGGTGGCCAAGCTGCAGGTGTTCTGCAGCGAGGACCTGGGCGCGTTCTACCTCGACGTGCTGAAGGACCGGCTCTACACCACCGCGCCGAAGAGCCTGGCGCGGCGCAGCGCGCAGACCGCGCTGTGGCAGATCACGCAGGCGATGCTGCGCTGGATGGCGCCGTTCCTCAGCTTCACCGCGGAAGAAGCCTGGGCGGTGGTCGCGCCCGGCCAGGGTTCGATCTTCGAGCAGACCTACTGGAACTTCGCCGGCGTCGGCGCGACCACCGATGCCGGGCTGCTGGCCAAGTGGCAGCGCATTCAGGCAATCCGCGGTAATGTGAATCGCGCGCTTGAGGATCTTCGTTCGCGAGGTGCTATCGGCTCCTCGTTGCAGGCCGAGCTTGTGTTGCACGCGCTACCTGAGGACCTGATCTTGCTGCAGGGTCTTGGCGACGATCTCAAGTTTGTCTTTATCGTCTCCAAGGCAATCGCAACGTCTGTCGATGCAGCCGCCGACTACCAAACCGGCGAGTTCAAAGTGGTAGTCACCCCATCGCTCGGAGCCAAGTGCGAGCGCTGCTGGCACTGGCGCGACGACGTCGGCCACGACCCGAGCCACCCGACGATCTGCGGCCGCTGCACGAGCAACCTCTACGGCAGCGGCGAGTTGCGCCGGATCGCCTGACGATGGCGGCGCAAAAGACCGCCGGCGCCCCCGGCCTGGCGCTGTGGCTCGGCCTGGCGCTGGCGGTCGTGCTGCTCGACCAGCTGACCAAGGCGCTGGTGATCGGCGCGTTCGCGCCGAACCACAGCCAGGCCGTCACGCCGTGGTTCAACCTGGTGCGCGTGCACAACAGCGGCGCGGCGTTCAGCTTTCTCGCCGGCGCATCGGGCTGGCAGCGCTGGTTCTTCGTCACGCTCGGGCTCGGCGCGTCGGCCTTCATCGTCTGGATGCTGAAAAAGCACCCGGAGCAGAAGCTGTTCTGCTTCGCGGTGACGATGATCATGGGCGGTGCGATCGGCAACGTCGTCGACCGGCTGCTGCACGGCTACGTGGTCGACTTCATCCAGGTGCACTACGGCGGCTGGTACTTCCCGGCCTTCAACCTGGCCGACAGCGCGATCACGCTCGGCGCGGCCTGCCTGATCCTCGACGAGCTGCGGCGGGTGCGGCGTGCGCGCTGAACCCGGGCAGCGTGCCGCGCGGAGAGCGCCCGCCCGCATCGGGGTCGCACCGCGTGGCGGCCGCCGCCGCGCTCGGCTAGCCTCGCGGCCGTGAACCCGAACGACCCGTCCGGATCCCCGCCGCCCGGCACCGCCGACGAAGGGCGTGCGGCGAAGGCGCCGATCCGGCTGAACCGTCTGCGCTTCGGCGACCCGTTCCGCTGGCTCGCGCTCGGCTGGCGCGACTTCGTCCGCGCGCCGGCGATCGGCCTGTTCTACGGCGCCTGCTTCATGGTGATGGGCTGGGCGCTGCTCGAGGTCTACGAGGCCGCGCCGGCCTATGTGATGGCGCTGTCGGCCGGCTTCCTGCTGATGGGGCCGTTCCTGTGCCTGGGCCTGTACCGCACCAGCCAGCGCCTGGAGCAGCGCGAGAAGCCCGACTTCGGCGATTCGCTGCTCGCCTGGGACACGCGCACCGGCCAGCTCGCGATCTTCGGCTTCGTGCTGCTGATCCTGGAGATGCTGTGGGGCCGCGCGACGCTGGTGATCTTCGCCGTCAGCTTCGACGGCATGCCGGACCTGAAGGGCTCGCTGCTCGCGCTGACCGACCCGGAGAACCTCGGCTTCATCGTCGCCTGGCTCGGCGTCGGCGCGGTCTTCGCCGGGCTGATCTACGCGGTCAGCGTGATCTCGATTCCGATGATCCTGCACCGCCAGACCGACGCGATCACCGCCGGCCTGACCAGCATGCGGCTGTTCTTCTCGCAGACGGCGGTGATGATCCTCTGGGGCGCGATCATCACCGTGCTGGTCGTGCTCGCCCTGCTGCCGTGGTTCGCCGGCCTGCTGGTGATCGGCCCGGTGCTCGGGCATGCGTCCTGGCACGCGTACCGGGCGGCGGTGGCGGATTGAGCCCGCGGCTGTGCGCAGGGCTTGCTGCGCGGGAAGGGTTCGCCGCCGCGCGCGTGGGAAGATCCGCACCTTGCGCAACAGCGCCCGGAGGACCCCATGAGCGCATCCGAACCCGCCTGCACCGCCGCCGAGGCGTTGGCGCGGCTGAAGGCCGGCAACGCCCGCTTCGTCCGCGGCGAGACGCGGTTCCCCACGGTCCACGACGGCGTGCGGGCCGCGCTGAAGCAGGGCCAGCAGCCCTACGCCACCGTCCTCGCCTGCAGCGACAGCCGCGTGCCGCCCGAACTCGTGTTCGACGCCGGGCTGGGCGAGCTGTTCGTCATCCGCGTCGCGGGCAACGTGCTCGGGCCGGCGATCGCCGGCACGCTGCAGTACGCGCGCGAGCACCTGCACACGCCGCTGTTCGTCGTCATGGGCCACGAGAACTGCGGCGCGGTCCAGGCGGCGCTCGACGCGCGGCTGCACGGTGCCCGGCAGAAGGCGCGCATCGAGGCGCTGCTCGACAACGTGCTGCCGGCGCTGGACGACATCGACCTCGGCGCCCCGCCCGAGCAGCGCATGCATGCCGCCGTCGAGGCCAACGTGCGCCGCACGCTGCGCAGCATCCGCGCGTCTGCCGACGCCGGCGCCGCGGTCGCCGACGGCAGCGTGCAGCTGGTCGGCGCGGTCTACGACCTCGACACCGGCCGGGTGCAGTTCCTCGATTGACGCACCCGGGCCGGCGTCGGGCCCGGCCGCTACTGCGCCGGATCGCGCAGCTCGAAGCGGATCGCGTCGACCGCCGCCAGCAGCTCCTGCGGCAGCGTGGTGCCCCAGGCGTCGAGGTTCTCGTCGAGCTGGGCGACGCTGGTCACGCCGATGATGGTCGAGGCCACGCGCCAGTTGGTGTAGCACCAGGCCAGCGCCATCCGCGTCGGCGTCAGGCCGTGTTCGCGCGCGAGCGCGTTGTAGCGGCGCGCGGCGGCCAGCGCCATCGGCCGGCCCCAGCGCTGCTGCTTGAAGCGCTCGAAGCGCACCATGCGCCCGGGGTTGCCGGGGTCGTCGAAGCCGTGCTCGTCGTACTTGCCGGTGAGCAGGCCGAAGCCGAGCGGCGAGTAAGGGATCGCGGCGACGCCGAGCCGGTGCATCGTCTCGTCCAGGCCGTTGTCGGCCGCGCGGCTGATCAGGCAGTACGGGTTCTGCACGGTGACGATGCGCGGCAGGCCGTGCGCCTCGGCGACGCGCACGAACTCGGCGACGCCGTACGGCGTCTCGTTCGACAGGCCGACCCAGCGCACCTTGCCGGCGCGCACCAGCCGGCCGAGCGCGTCGAGCTGGTCGTGGATCGAGGTCTGCTCCGCATCGAGCGCCGGGTCGAAATACATCGAACCGAAGCTCGGCACGTTGCGGTTCGGCCAGTGGATCTGGTACAGGTCGATCACGTCGGTGCGCAGCCGCTGCAGGCTCGCATCGCAGGCCATCGCGATGTGCTCGGGCTTCAGGTCCGGCGCGCCGCCGCGCACCCAGGCCAGGCCGCGCGCCGGGCCGGCGACCTTGGTCGCGAGCACGAGCTTGCCGCGCAGCCCGGGGCGCGCCGCCAGCCAGCGGCCGATGATCGATTCGGTCGCGGTGTAGGTCTCGGCGCGCGGCGGCACCGGGTACATCTCGGCGGTGTCGATGAAATTGACGCCGCGTTCGATCGCGCGATCGAGGATCGCGTGCGAGCCGGCCTCGTCGACCTGCTCGCCGAAGGTCATCGTGCCGAGGCAGACCGGGCTGACGCGGAGGTCGCTGCGGCCGAGCGGTCGGGTTTGCATGCGAAGGGTTCCTGCGGCGTGAGTGGCGGGCGGACCGGGCGGCGGCCGCCTCAGGGCATCAGCACGGTCGAGCCGGTGGTCTTGCGGGCCTCGAGGTCGCGATGCGCCTGCGCGACGTCGGCGAGCGGATAACGCTGGTCGATGCGGATCTTCACCTGGCCGCTGCCGACCACGTCGAACAGGTCGTCGGCCATCGCCTGGGTCGCCTCGCGCGTGGCGATGTGCGTGAACAGCGTCGCCCGCGTCAGGTACAGCGAGCCCTTCGCCGCGAGCACGCCGGGCGCCACCGGCGGCACCGGGCCCGACGCGTTGCCGAAGCAGGCCATCAGGCCGAAGGGGCGCAGGCAGTCGAGGCTGCGCTCGAAGGTGTCCTTGCCGACCGAGTCGTACACCACCTTCACGCCGCGGCCGCCGGTGATGGCCTTGACGCGCGCGACGAAGTCCTCGGTGTTGTAGTCGATCGCATGCGCGGCGCCGTGCTCGAGCGCGAGAGCGCATTTCGCCGCGCTGCCCGCGGTGCCGATCAGCTGCAGGCCGAGCGCCTTCGCCCACTGGCAGGCGATCAGCCCGACGCCGCCGGCGGCGGCATGGAAGAGCACGAAGTCGCCGGGCTGCAGCCCCTCCACCGGCAGCGTCTTCTTCAGCAGGTACTGCGCGGTCAGGCCCTTGAGCATCATGCCGGCGGCGGTGTCGAAGTCGATCGCGTCCGGCAGCCGGCAGACGCACTTCGCCGGCAGCACGCGCGCCTCGCTGTAGGCGCCGGGCGGGTTGCTCGCGTAGGCCGCGCGGTCGCCGACCTGCAGGTGCGTAACCCCTTCGCCCACCGCCTCGACGATGCCGGCGGCCTCCATGCCCAACGCCAGCGGCAGCGGGTTCTGGTACAGCCCGGTGCGCTGGTAGACGTCGATGAAGTTCAGCCCGCAGGCCTCGTGCCGGATGCGGATCTCGCCCGGGCCGGGTTCGCCGACCTCGCGCTCGACGAGCTGCAGCATCTCGGGGCCGCCGTACTGCGTGATCTGGACGGTGCGGGCGCGGTTGGTCATCGGAGTCTCCTGCGGCGGGTGCTCGAATCGAAGGCCCGCGAGGTTAGCGCATGTGCCGCCGCCGCGCGGCGCGCCAGCCGATGGCCGCGTAGACCGCCGCGTTGACCAGCGCGAGCCCGAGCGCGAGCCGGCCCTGCCCCGCCGGCGTCAACCCCTGCGGGTAGATCAGCGCGCCCAGGTAGTGGTCGATGAAGCTGCCGGAAAGCCCCGCCTGGCCGGCGCGCACGCGCAGCCACGATTCGAGCGGCGTCAGCGGGCAGACGCCGGCCGTGGCCTCGATCCAGATCCCCCAGGCCAGCGCCGGCAGGTGCAGCCAGATCGCGCGCGGCCAGCGCAGCGCCGCGAGCCCGCCGAGCACCGCCCAGGCGACGAAGGCGCCGTGCAGCACCAGCACCGCGTCGGCGAGAATCGACCAGACCATGCCTGCCTGCGAGCTGCTCCTGCGCGCACATTGTCGGCCCCGTGCGGAAGGCGGCCGATGAAGCGGCTGACCTCGGCGCCGAACCTCGCGCTGGCCACGCTGTGGGCCGACCAGTTGTGCGCCGCCGGCATCGATGCCAGCGTGCAGCGCGCGTGGGCCGGCAGCATCGCCGGCGAGATCCCGCCCGACCAGGCGCTGCCCGAGGTCTGGGTCACCGACGAGGCGCGCCACGCCGAAGCGCAGGCGCTGCTGCACGAGCTGCGCCATCCGCCGTGGCACGAGTGGGTCTGCCGCGAATGCCTGGAGCGGGTCGAGGGGCCGTTCGAGGTCTGCTGGAACTGCGGCACGCCGCGCCCGGGGGCCGCCTGAAGATCACCCCCGGCCTCGCCGCGCTGATGTCCGTGCCGCCGCTGCTGTGGGCCGGCAACGCGGTCGTCGGCCGGCTGGCCGCCGGCCATGTTCCGCCGCAGCTGCTGACCGCGCTGCGCTGGACGATCGCGCTCGCGCTGCTGCTGCCGCTGGGCTGGCGCGTGCTCGGCACGCGCGAGGCGCGGGCGCAGCTGCGCGCGCGCTGGCGCTACCTGGCCGGCCTCGGATTCAGCGGCATCGCGCTGTTCAACGCGCTGCAGTACACGGCGCTCACCACCACCAGCGCGGTGAACGCGACGCTGATCGCCTCCAGCGGCCCGGTGTGGATGATGCTGCTCGGCGCCTGGCTGTACGGCGAGCAGCCGCGGCGCCGGCAGTGGCTGGGCAGCGTGCTGTCGCTGGCCGGCGTCGCGGTCGTGATCGGCCGCGGCGATGCCGGCGGCGCAAGCCTCGGCCGGCTGGTGCTGGGCGACCTGGTGATGCTCGTCGCGACGGTGGTCTGGGCGCTGTACAGCTGGCTGCTCGCGCGCCCACCGGCGTCGATGCGCGCGCCGCAGCGCCCGCCCTGGCGCTGGCACGAGTTCCTGGTCGTGCAGATGCTGTTCGGCGTCGGCTGGACCTGGGTCTTCGCCGGCGCCGAGCAGCTGGTCGCGCCGCAGCCGCTGCACGCCGACTCGGCCTGGGTGCCGGCGGCGCTGCTCTACGTCGCGCTCGGGCCGTCGATCGTCGCGTTCTGGCTCTGGGGCGTCGGCGTCGTGCGCGCCGGGCCGACCGCGGCCGCGTTCTTCGCGAACCTGACGCCGGTGTTCGCGGCGCTGTTGTCGGCGCTGCTCGTCGGCGAGGCACCGCGGGCCTACCACGCGCTGGCCTTCGCGCTGGTGATCGCCGGCATCGTCGTGTCGTCGCGGCACTGAGGCCCGGCTCGGCTTCCTCCTGCCGCCTGCGATCGTTCGGCTGCCCGGTCTCAGAACGTGCCGGGGTACGCGCCGCCGTCGACGAGGATGTTCTGCCCGGTCAGGTAGCCGGCGTGCACGCTGCACAGGAACGCGCAGACGGCGCCGAACTCGTCGGCGGCGCCGAAGCGGCGCGCCGGGATCGCCTGCCGGCGCGGCTCGAGGAACTCGTCCACCGTCTTGCCCGCCTTCGCCGCCGGGGCGACCGCGGTGCCGCGCAGCCGGTCGGTGTCGAAGGCGCCGGGCAGCAGGTTGTTGATCGTGACGTTCGCGCCGGCCAGCCGGGGCTGGCGCGCCAGCCCGGCGACGAAGCCGGTCAGCCCGCTGCGCGCGCCGTTCGACAGGCCGAGGAAGTCGATCGGCGCCTTCACCGCGCCCGACGTGATGTTGACCACGCGGCCGAAGCCGCGCGCCGCCATGCCGTCGACCGTGGCCTTGATCAGCTCGATCGGCGTCAGCATGTTCGCGTCGACCGCCTTGATCCACGCGTCGCGGTCCCAGTCGCGGAAGTCGCCCGGCGGCGGGCCGCCGGCGTTGTTGACCAGGAGGTCCACCTGCGGGCAGGCGGCGAGCGCCGCCGCGCGCCCGTCGGCCGTGGTGATGTCGCCGGCCACCGCGCGCACCTCGGCCGCGCCCGGCAGCGCCCGCAGTTCGGCCGCAGTCGCCTGCAGCGCTTCCGCGCCGCGCGCGGTGATCACGACGTTCACGCCCTCGCGCACCAGCGCCGCGGCGCAGCCCTTGCCGAGCCCCTTGCTCGCGGCGCAGACCAGCGCCCACTTGCCTGCGATGCCCAGATCCATCGTCTCTCCTCGATGCGTTCGAATCGACCGTGCGGCCGGTGCATTCAGCGCGCGCGGCCGAGGACCGCGATGCCGGCCAGCACCAGCACCGTGCCCGCCGCCAACCAGCCGCTGAACGGCTCGCCGAGGATCGCCACGCCCATGCCGATCGTCGACAGCGGGCCGATCATGCCAGCCTGCGACGCGGCGGCGGCGCCGATGCGCTCGATCGCCATCATCACCAGCAGCACCGGCGCGAAGGTGCAGGCGGTCGCGTTCAGCAGCGACAGCCACCACACCGCGGGTGCGAGCTGCAGCGCGCTGTCCCACGGCCGCAGCAGCAGGTACTGCCCGATGCACAGCGCGCAGGCGACGCTGGTGGCCAGGCCGGTGAGGCGCAGCGCACCCAGGCGCTGCACGACCTCGCCGCTGTAGAGCAGGTACAGCGCGTAGCTCAGCATGCTGGCGAAGACGAGCGCGCTGCCGAGCGCCACGTCGGCGCCCTCGAGCTTCAGCTCCTGCGCGAAGACCAGGCCGACGCCGACGTAGCTGATCGCCAGCGCCAGCAGCTGCCGCGGCACGATGCGCCGGCCGAGCAGCAGCCGGCCGAGCAGCAGCACCAGCGTCGGCCCGAGGTACTGGATCAGCCGCTCCAGGCTGGCGCTGACGTACTGCAGCCCGGCGAAGTCGAGAAAGCTCGCGAGGTAGTAGCCGCTGAAGCCCAGCCAGGCCACGGCCCGCCAGTCGCGCGCCGACAGCGGCGGGCGGCCGCGCCCGGCCCACCACGCGAGCAGCAGGAACAGCGGCAGCGCGAACAGCATGCGCAGCATGATCAGCGTCACGGCGTCGACGCCGTGGCGGTAGGCGAGCTTGACGATGATCGCCTTGCCCGAGAAGGCGATCGCGCCGGCGAGCGCGAGCCCGAGGCCCGGCCAGGGGCGCGTCGCGTGCGGCGGACCGGTGACGACTCGACCGGCTCCGTCAGCCGCGAACCACGCGCCGCTCGCCATCGGGATGCACGATCCACACCTCGTCGGCACCGGCCTCGAGGTACAGGCCGGCCTTGATGTGCATCTCGCCCCAGGTGTTGGACGGCGACATGATCTCGACGCAGATCTCGGGCGCCTGCGGATAGGGTGTCGCGTTGCCGAAGCGCGCCAGCCGCTCGTCGGAGACCCAGGCTACGTCGGCCACCCGCACGCCGTCGGAAGTCGCGACGCTGCACTCGACGAGAACCTGGCCGCCAGGGCGCCCCTGCAGTTCGTTGGCGATGCGCACCTGCAGCCGCCCGTGCTCGTTGCTGGCCGGGCTCATCTCGATCCGGCCCCACTTGTTCAGCTCGATCTTGAACGGCAGGTCCTGCAGATACGGGTTGGCCATCACGTCGGCCCAGGTCAGCGTGGACATGGTCGCGCTCCGCGGTCGGGAAACCGGGTCATTCTCGCGCAACGGGCGCTCAGAAGCCCGCGACGAGCCCGTCGCGCCGCGGGTCGCTGGCGGCGGCGTAACCCTCGACCGCCGGGTCGCCCAGGCGCCAGATGAACTGGCCGGCGCCGAAGTCCTGGTAGCTGTCCTGCAGCGCGTCGAGCACGTGGCCGCGGTCGCGCAGGCCCTGCACCGCCTCGGGCGCGATGCCGGGCTCGAGGTTGAGCTTGCGCTCGAGGTTGAAGCGCCAGCGCGGCGCGTCGCAGGCGGCCTGCGGGTTCTGGCCGTAGTCGAGCAGGCGCACCAGCGTCTGCAGGTGCCCCTGCGGCTGCATGTCGCCGCCCATCACGCCGAAGCTCATCACCGGCTGCCCGCCCTTCGTCAGGAAGCCCGGGATGATGGTGTGGAACGGCCGCTTGCCCGGCGCCACGACGTTCGGGCTCGCCGGGTCGAGATGGAAGCCGTGGCCGCGGTTCTGCAGGCTCAGGCCCCACTCGGGGATCACGACGCCCGAGCCGAAGCCCATGTAGTTGCTCTGGATGAAGCTGACCATCATGCCGCGCTCGTCGGCGGCGGTCAGGTAGATCGTGCCGCCCTTCGGCTGCAGGCCGGGGCCGACGTCCTGCGCGCGCTGCGGGTCGATCAGCGCCGCGCGGCGCGCGAGGTAGGCGTCGTCGAGCAACTCGTCGGTCGTGACCTGCATCGCCGCGCGCTCGGCGACATGGCGGTAGACGTCGGCGAAGGCGAGCTTCATCGCCTCGATCTGCAGGTGCATCGACGCCGCACTGTCCACCGGCAGCGAAGCGACGTCGCGGTGGCGCAGGATGCCGAGTGCGACCAGCGCCGCGATGCCCTGCCCGTTCGGCGGGATTTCGTGCAGGGTGTGGCCGCGGTAGTCGGTGGCGATCGGCTCGACCCACTCGGGCCGGTAGGCGGCGAGGTCGGCCACCGCCATCGCGCCGCCCTCGTCGCGCGCGTGCCGGGCCAGGGCCTCGGCGATCTCGCCGCCGTACAACGCCGCGCCCTTCGTCTGCCCGACCGCGCGCAGCATGCGCGCCGCGCCGGGCAGGCGGAACAGCTCGCCGACCCGCGGCGCGCGGCCGTGCGGCAGGAAGGTCTGCGCGAAGCCCGGCTGCGACACCAGGGCCTGCACCTGCGCGGCGAGCTGCCACTTCTGGGCCACGACCACCGGCACGACGTAACCGCGCTCGGCGATCTCGATCGCCGGCGCGAGCAGGTCGGCGAACGGCAACCGGCCGAACTTGTCGCTCAGCGCGACCCAGGCCGCGACCGCACCCGGCACCGTCACGCTGTTCCAGCCGCGCTGCGGCGGCGTGCGCGCGCCGGCGCCGTGGCGCTGCGCGAAGTACGGCGGCGTCCAC
>JAFLDG010000539.1 GCA_017302495.1 Burkholderiales bacterium | reverse complement strand
CTCGGAGCCGCCGGCGCCGTCGAAGCGCTGATCTGCGCGCTGGCGCTCACCGCCGTTCGCCGGCCACCACCTCGGCGCGCAGGCAACCGGCCGGCACGGCCTCCCCGGCCTCCAGCCGCAACGGCACCACCACGTCCAACGGGCGGCCCCAGCCGACCGAGCCGGGTACGGCGCCGAAGCCGATCGCCCCGGCCGGCGCGGCCAGCACGAGGCCCAGGGCCACCGCGGGTGCACGGGTCAGGCGCCGCAGCGGCATGCGGTGGGCTCGGGCGGCGTCATCGGCGCGGGCACTCTAGCATCGCGGTTACAAATCGACGCCGCGACGGCCGGACCGACTGCGACGCATTGCACGGTTAGCATTGGTCCATAGGCGGCACGATCGCGTGCCCCGCCCTTCAGGTCAGCGCCGAAGCCCCGATGTCCCTGCTTTCCCTGACGCCGGACGAGATGCACAACATCCAGACCGGCGCGTTCTTCTCGAAGCTTTCTCAGCCGCTGCGCGAGGACATCCTGTCGCGCGCGGTCGTGCGCCGCCTGAAGGACGGCGCGACCTTCTCGACCCGCGGCTCGGCGGCCGAGGAGTGGTGCGGGGTCGCGCTCGGCGCGGTGCGGATCAGCTCGGTGTCGCTGTCGGGCCGCCAGGTGACGCTGACCTACGCCGAGCCCGGCGTCTGGTTCGGCGACATCGCGCTCTTCGACGGCCTGCCGCGCACGCACGACGCCGACGCGCACGGCCCGACCACGCTGCTCGCGGTGCGCAAGCCCGACTTCAAGGACCTGCTCGGCCGGCACGTCGAGCTGTACGACGCGCTGCTGCGGCTGAACTGCCGCCGGCTGCGGCTGATGTTCAACCACTTCGAGGACCTGAACACCCGGCCGCTGCGCTCGCGCCTGGCCAAGCAGCTGCTGCTGCTGGCCAAGAGCTACGGCATCCCGCGCGGCGAGGAGATCCGCATCGGGCTGCAGCTCGCGCAGGAAGACCTGGCGCAGCTGCTCGGGGCGTCGCGCCAGCGCGTGAACCAGGAGCTCAAGGGCTTCGAGCGCGAGGGCGCAGTGCGGGTGGAGCCGACGCGGCTCGTCGTGCTGTCGCGCGACAAGCTGCTGCAGATCGCCGAACGCTGAACCGGCGCAGGGGAACTTCGATGGAGCACTTCGTCGGCACCAAGCCGATGGCCGCATCGCACGCCTTCGACGTGGCCGCGCTGCAGGCCTGCCTCGCGGCGCGCCTGCCCGGCTTCGCCGGGCCGCTGACGGTCGAGCAGTTCAAGGGCGGGCAGTCGAACCCGACCTACAAGCTGGTCACGCCGCAGGCCACCTACGCGATGCGCTCGAAGCCGGGGCCGGTGGCGAAACTGCTGCCGTCCGCGCACGCGATCGAGCGCGAGTTCCGCGTCATGCAGGCCCTGGCCGACACCGACGTGCCGGTGCCGCGCATGCACCTGCTGTGCGACGACGAAGCCGTGATCGGCCGCGCCTTCTACGTGATGGAGTTCGTGCCGGGCCGCGTGCTGTGGGAGCAGGCGCTGCCGGGCCTGACGCCGGCGCAGCGCGGCGCGATCTACGACGAGATGAACCGCGTGATCGCGGCGCTGCACCGGCTCGACCCGGCGGCGATCGGCCTGGCCGACTTCGGCCGCCCGGGCAACTACTTCGAGCGCCAGATCGCGCGCTGGACCAAGCAGTACCAGGCCTCGGTCACCGGGCCGAACGAGGCGATGGACCGGCTGATCGAATGGCTGCCGGCGCACATCCCGGCGAGCGCGCGCGACGAGTCGATGGTGGCGGTGGTGCACGGCGACTACCGGCTCGACAACCTGATCTTCCACCCGACCGAGCCGCGCGTGCTCGCGGTGCTCGACTGGGAGCTGTCGACGATCGGCCACCCGCTGGCCGACTTCAGCTACCACTGCATGTCGTGGCACATCCCGCCCGGCACCTTCCGCGGCATCGGCGGGCTCGACCATGCCGCGCTCGGCATCCCGCTGGAGGCGGAGTACATCCGGCGCTACTGCGCGCGCAGCGGCCGCGGCACGCCCGAGGCGCTGGCCGCCGACTGGAACTTCTACCTCGCCTACAACCTGTTCCGCATCGCCGCGATCGTGCAGGGCATCGCCAAGCGGGTCGAGGCCGGCACCGCGGCGAGCGAACAGGCGCGCGCCTCGGGCGCCGGCGCGCAACCGCTGGCCGAACTGGGCTGGCAGTTCGCGCAACGCGGCTGAAGGCCGCCGCACCGGCCGATCGCGCGCGCCGGCCGACGGCGCGTCAGTGCCGCGGCGACGACGCGCTCAGCGCGGACGGCGGGAACAGGCTCGGCTGCGTGCTCGGCCCCGCCGGCTCGGCATAGTCGACGTTCACCCGGTGTGCCTCGCGCAGCGCGCACTCGTACAGCTCGAGCCAGCGCCGCAGCGCGTCGACCTCGGGCTCCGGCAACGCGGCGCGCAGGCTCAGGCGCCGGCGCGCGACCATCAGCACCAGCGGCCGGCCGGCCTGCGGCGGCAGCGCGGCGAGCGCCTGGCCGAGGGCGCCGTCGAGCCACTGCGCCAGCCAGGGCTTGTAGCTGCCCACCGCGCCCCAACCGCTGCGCAGCCCCTTCAGCTCG
>JAFLDG010000538.1 GCA_017302495.1 Burkholderiales bacterium | reverse complement strand
GTCGGTGTCGGTGGCGAGCGTGCAGGCCGTGGCCAGCAGCGGCAGCGCGAGCACCAGCCGGCGGCCGTGCGACGGCTGCGGCGGCGCCGGCCCGCGCGGACCGCCGCGAAGGGTGGACCGATCGGTGGCGTCGCCCGCGGCGATCGGCTGGGACGGTTCGCGAAGCATGGCGCGCGAAACTGTGGCACAACGGTGCCTCGCCGACTTCCGGAGCCCGCCGATGACCCGCGCGCCGATGCGCACGCTCGTCCTGCTGCTCGGCTGGCTGCTGGTCGGCTGCGGCACGCCGTACGCGACGGTCGCCGACGGCGCCGGCCGGCCGGTGATGCTGCTCGGCTTCGACCCGGTGGCCTACTTCAGCCACGGCGGGCCGCAGCGCGGCAGTGCGGCGCACGTGGTCGACCTGCCGGCGCGCAGCTACTACTTCGCCAGCGCCGAGAACCGGGCGCGCTTCGCGGCCGACCCGGCGCGCTACGAACCGCAGTACGGCGGCTTCTGCGCCAGCGGCGCGGCGTTCGCGGTCAAGCTCGGCAGCGACCCCACGGCCTGGGCCATCCGCGACGGCCGGCTGTTCATCTTCGGCGACGTGATCGGCAAGACCGCCTGGCAGCTCGACCCGGCGTGGAACGTCGACCATGCCGACCGGCTGTGGCCCGCGATCGCCGACCGCGGCTGGCGCGCGCAGTCGCTGCTGGCCTACGCGGACAAGGTGCCGCACTACCTGACCGGGGCGCAGATCCGGGCGCAGGTCGAGGCCCGTTACCCGGGCCGCCCCTTCCCCGCCTACGACCCCGGCGGCATGCTCACCAACCTGTTCCTGAAGCCGCCCGGCTGGCGCGCGGCCGAAGGCTTCGGCCAACCGGCGCTGGGCTATCCGCCCTGACGACCGGCGCGGCCGGGCCGTCGGTCAGGACCGAGGGCCCGGCTCGACCCCCGGCACCCAGCCGTCCTTGTAGAACCTGTCGTAGTCGCGCGGCGCGATCAGCATATCGGTATGCGGGTCGCCCGGGGTGTCGAAGATGACCAGCACGTGCGCGTCGTGTTCGTCCAGGTTCTCGAAGGTGCGCATCACGCCGGCCGGCACCGAGATCACGCCGTAGCGCCCGACGTCGACGCTGTGCGCGGCGTCATCACCGTAATGGAAGCGCAGACGCCCGTCGAGCGGCATGAAGACCTCGTTGTACGGGTGCGCGTGCGTGCTCGGCCGCACGCCCCTGGGCATGCGCATCACCGCGAGGTGGAAGCCGTGCGGCGCGCGGATCGGGCTCGGCGAGCCGGCCAGGCCGCCAGGCGACAGCAGGTACCAGACGGTGCGCGCGTGCGCCGGGTCCTTCAGATCGGGAAAGGCGCCCGGGTCGGGCGCCAGCCGTTCGAAATGCGCCACCCGGTCGGCCATGTCGGCCGGCGTCACCGGGATCGAACGGCCGGGGCGCCGCTGGTGCTTCGGGTCGTTGGGGGTGTCCATCGGCAGCGGCTCCTTCGAGGGGTCGGCACACTGTAGGCAGCGCCGCGCCGCAGCGCCATCGGCCGCCGCGATCCGGCCGATCGCCGGGCCCGATGGCGCCGCTGCAAGAAACCCCGTTGACGCGCGCCGCCCGGGCCCGCGAGACTGCCCCGCCGCACGAAGAAGCCATGGCCGCGAACCGCAACCTGGATCTGTTCACGCTCGAGTGCTTCGACATCCTGATGCGCGAGCGCAGCGTGTCGCGCGCCGCCGAGCGCATGGACATGTCGCAGTCCTCGATGAGCGAGGTGCTCGCGCGGCTGCGCGACCGTCTCGGCGACCCGCTGCTGGTGCGCACCCGCGAGGGCATGGTGCCGACCGAGCGCGCGACGGCGCTGCTGCCGCAGGTGCGGCGCGCCATCGACCAGCTGCGGCTGATCGTCGAGCGCGGCGCCGAGTTCCGGCCTGGGCAGGCGGCCGAACGCTTCCGGCTCACCGCCACCGACTACGCGCAGCTTCTCCTGGTGTCGGACCTCGCGCAGCGGCTGCGCAGCGTCGCGCCGGGCTGCACGCTGGACCTGGTCACGGTCAACATCCGCCTCGTCGAACAGGCGCTCGAAGCCGGCGAGGTCGACCTGGCCATCGCGTACTACCCGGATCCGCCGCCCGGGCTGCGCCGCGGCCCGCTGTTCGCCGACCGCTACGTCTGCATCGCCCGCCGTGGCCATCCGGCCGCCGCGCAGCCGCTCGGCGCCGAGGGCTTCGCCGAACTGGCCCATGTCAGCGTCTCGCCGAGCGGGCTGTCGTACTTCGCCGGCGTCGTCGATTCGGCGCTCGACGCGCTCGGGCTGGCACGGCGCGTCGTCGTCAAGTGCCCGCATTTCCTGATCGCGAGCCACCTGGTGGCGCGCTCGGACATGGTGCTCGCGCTGCCCGAGCGCGCGGCGCGGGCGCTGACCGCGCTGCTGCCGGTCCAGATCGTCGAGCTGCCGTTCCCGACCAGGCCGGTCGACGTGTCGATGTACTGGCACGAGCGCTGCCACCACAGCCGCTCGCACCAGTGGTTGCGCGAGCAGGTGCGCTCGATCCTGGGTCCGGCGCCGTCCTGAGGCCGACGGCACCGCGCGGCCCCGCCGGCGCTCAGGCCTGCGCCGCGCCCGACCGC
>JAFLDG010000537.1 GCA_017302495.1 Burkholderiales bacterium | reverse complement strand
AGCTCGGCCGCCGGCTCGGCCGGCGCGGCCGGGCCCAGGTGACGCTGGTCGACGCTGCGCGCACCCATGTCTGGAAGCCGCTGCTGCACCAGCTCGCCGCCGGCAGCTTCGACACCCACGCCGAGGAGATCGAGTACCTGGCGCAGGCGCGCTGGAACCACTTCCGCTTCCGCCTCGGCGCGATGGCCGGCGTCGACCGCGGCGCGCGCCGGCTCCGGCTGGCCGCCAGCCACGACGCGGCCGGCGTCGAGATCACGCCTGCCGCGGCGCTGCCGTACGACACGCTGGTGATCGCGGTGGGCAGCCAGACGCACGACTTCGGCACGCCGGGCGCGGCCGAACACAGCATCAAGCTCGACAGCCCCGAGGCGGCGCGGCGCTTCAACGAGCGGCTGATCAACGCCTGCCTGCGCGCACAGGGCCGGCCGGCGGGCGAGCGCGGCGGGCTGAGCGTGGTCATCGTCGGCGGCGGCGCCACCGGGGTCGAGCTCGCGGCCGAGCTGCACGCGTCGGCGCGCGTGCTGTCGAGCTACGGCTTCGAGCATGTCGATCCCCGGCGCGACCTGCGCCTGGTGCTGGTCGAGGCCGCGCCGCGGCTGCTGTCGCAGTTGCCCGAGCGGCTGGGGCTGGCCGCGGTGCGCGAGCTGCGCAAGCTCAGCATCGAGGTGCACACCGGGGAGAAGGTGGTCTCGGTCGGGCCGGACGCGGTGCACACCGCGAGCGGCAAACGCATCGACTCGACGATCACGGTCTGGGCCGCCGGCGTGAAGGCGCCGGAGGTGCTGGCCGGGCTCGGCGGCGACGCACCGCTCGAGACCAACCGGCTGAACCAGCTCGTCGTCGACGGCAACCTGCGCACGACGCGCGACCCGGCGATCTTCGCGCTCGGCGACTGCGCGGCCTGCGCGCAGCCGGGCGGCGGCCAGGTGCCGCCGCGGGCGCAGGCGGCGCACCAGCAGGCGATGTACCTGGTGCGCGCGTTGCCGAAGCTGCTGGCCGGCGCGGCCGTGGCGCCGTTCCGCTTCGAGGACAAGGGTTCGCTGGTGTCGCTGTCGGAGTACTCGTCGGTCGGCAGCCTGATGGGCAGCCTGACGCGCGGCAGCCTGTTCGTCGAGGGCCAGATCGCCAAGGGCATGTACTGGGCGCTGCACAAGCAGCACCAGCTCGCGCTCGGCGGGCCGAGGAAGACCGCGCTGATCACGCTGTCCGAACTGCTCGACCGCGCGCACCGGCCGCGGATCAAGCTGCATTGATGCCGCGCGCGGCCGGGGCCCGGGGCGGCCGCATCGCCCCGGGCTTGCCCTCGCAGCCGCGTGCGGCGCATGCGGTAGCCTTGCGCCTTCGCGCCGCGGAGTCGCCCGCGCCGCCCAGGGAGCCCCCGATGATCGACAAGCTGCTGAGTCCGCTGATCAACACGCCGATGCGCCAGGCCGGCATGGACGCGGTGATGCGCGGCGCCGGCATGGTCACGCGCTTCCTGCCGATCCCGCAGCCGACGCTGATGGTTGGCCCGGGCTCGAGCGGCCGGCTCGGCGAGGCGATCGCCGGCATGGGCCACCGCAAGATCCTGATCGTCACCGACGCGATCATCGCCAAGCTCGGCCTGCTCGATGCGCTGACGCAGGCGCTGACCGCCGGCGGCGCCGACTTCGTCGTCTTCGACCGGATCACGCCCGACGCGCCGATCCCGCTGATCGAGGACTGCATCGCGTTCTACAAAGACAACGGCTGCGACGCGATCGTCGCCTTCGGCGGCGGCTCGGCGATGGACGCGGCGAAGGTGACCGCGGTCGCGGTGAACAACCCGAAGCCGCTGCGCCAGCTCGCCGGCTACTTCAAGGGGCTGCACAACCCGGTCACGATCTACGCGGTGCCCACCACCGCCGGCACCGGCTCCGAGGTCACGGTCGCGGCGGTGATTTCCGACCCCGAGAAACAGCAAAAGCTCGTGGTGATGGACCTGCGCGTCGTGCCGCGCATGGCCGCGCTCGACCCGGCGCTGATGACCGGCCTGCCGCCGGCCATCACCGCCGCCACCGGCATCGACGCGCTGACGCACGCGGTGGAAGCCTTCATCGGCCGCTGGGCCACGCCCGCGACCGACGGCATGGCGCTGTCGGCGGTGGGCCTGATCTTCGAGAACCTGCCGAAGGCCTACCACGACGGCAAGGACCTGGTCGCGCGCGAGAAGATGGCGCTGGCCTCCACCTACGCCGGCCTGGCCTTCACGCGCGCGAACGTCGGCTACGTGCACGCGATCGCGCACCAGTTCGGCGGCAAGTACCACACGCCGCACGGGCTGGCGAACGCGATCATGTTGCCGGTGGTGCTCGAGTACTCGGCGCCGGCGGTGACCGGCCGGCTGGCGCAGCTCGCGGTGCGCGCGAAGCTCGGCCGCGGCGGCGAGGACGACGACACGCTGGCGCAGCGTTTCCTCGACGGCGTGCGTGCGCTGAACGCGCAGCTGCACATCCCGACCACGCTCGAGGCGCTGCGCGAGGCCGACATCCCGGCGCTGGCGCGCGCGGCCTGCGCCGAGGCGCACCTCGGCTACCCGGTGCCGCGTTACATGGACGAGGCCACCTGCGAGGCGCTGATCCGGCAGGTGCT
>JAFLDG010000536.1 GCA_017302495.1 Burkholderiales bacterium | reverse complement strand
GGCCGCGCGGCGCGCGCCGGGGCCCACGGCTGCGGCTGGAACGCCGGCACCAGGTGCCGCTTGCCGCTGCCGATCAGGTCCTCCCGGCCCATCGCGTGCAGCGCCTCGCGCAGCAGCGGCCAGTTCGCCGGGTCGTGCCAGCGCAGGAAGGCCTTGTGCAGACGCCGCCGGCGCTCCCCGCGGACCACGTCCACGCCTTCGGTGCGCCCGTCACGGTGGATGCCCTGCAGCGGGTTCAAACCCGAGTGGTACATCGCGGTCGCGGTGGCCATCGGGCTCGGGTAGAAGGTCTGTACCTGGTCGGCGCGAAAGCCGTTCTTCTTCAGCCACCGCGCGAGATTCATCATGTCCTCGTCGCGCGTGCCGGGATGCGCGGCGATGAAGTACGGGATCAGGTACTGCGGCTTGCCGGCCGCGGCGCTGGCCTCGTCGAACAGCGCCTTGAAGCGGTCGTAGGTGCCGATGCCCGGTTTCATCATCTTCGCGAGCGGCCCGGGCTCGGTGTGCTCGGGTGCGATCTTCAGGTACCCGCCGACGTGGTGCGTGACCAGTTCCTTCACGTACTCGGGCGACTGCACCGCCAGGTCGTAGCGCAGGCCGGAGCCGATCAGCACCTTCTTCACCCCGGGCAGCGCCCGCGCCCGGCGGTAAAGCCGGATCAACGGGTCGTGGTCGGTGTTCAGGTTCGGGCAGATGCCGGGCCAGACGCAACTCGGCTTGCGGCAGGCGGCCTCGATCTCGCGGCTCTTGCAGCCGATCCGCCACATGTTCGCGGTCGGCCCGCCGAGGTCGCTGATCACGCCGGTGAAGCCGGCAGTCTTGTCGCGGATGGCCTCGATCTCCTGCAGGATCGACGCCTCGCTGCGACTCTGGATGACCCGGCCCTCGTGCTCGGTGATCGAGCAGAAGGTGCAGCCGCCGAAGCAGCCGCGCATGATGTTCACGCTGAAGCGGATCATCTCCCAGGCCGGGATCTTCGTCGCCCGGTCGTGCCGGCCGTCCGGATCGGCGTAGGCCGGGTGCGGCGCGCGCGCGTAGGGCAGGCCGAAGACCCAGTCCATCTCCGGCGTGGTGAGCGGCACCGGCGGCGGGTTGATCCAGACGTCACGCGCGCCGTGGCGCTGCACCAGCGCGCGCGCGTTGCCCGGGTTGGTCTCCAGGTGCAGCACCCGGCTCGCATGGGCGTAGAGCACCGGGTCGGCACGCACCTGTTCGTAGGCCGGCAGGCGGATCACCGTGCGCTCGCGCGGCGGCAGCTTCAGCGCGCCGGCCTTGCGCGAGACCGGCAGCGCGACCACCGCCTCGCCGCGCCGCTCGCCGGTGCCGGCCGCGGCGCCGGCCTCGTCGGCGCAGGGCGCGGCCGGTTCCACGCGGTACGGGTGGATGTGCTCGTCGATGCGGCCGGGACGGTCGACCTCGGTCGAGTCGAGCTCGAACCAGCCGGCCGCGGTCGGATCGTCGCTGCGCCGGACGAAGGCCGTGCCGCGCACGTCGGTGATCGATCCGACCGGCTCGCGCCGGCCGAGCCGATGCGCGATCTCGACGATCGCGCGCTCGGCGTTGCCGTACAGCAGCAGGTCGGCCTTGGCGTCGACCAGGATCGAGCGGCGCACCTTGTCCTGCCAGTAGTCGTAGTGCGCGATCCGCCGCAGCGACGCCTCGATTCCGCCGATCACGATCGGCACGTCCGGGTACGCCTCCTTGCAGCGGTTGGCGTAGACCAGGCAGGCCCGGTCCGGACGCCGGCCGCCGGCGCCGCCCGGGGTGTAGGCGTCGTCGCTGCGGATCTTCCGGTCGGCGGTGTAGCGGTTGATCATCGAATCCATGTTCCCGGCGGTGACGCCGAAGAACAGGTTCGGCCGGCCCAGCGCCTTGAACGGCTCGGCGCTGTGCCAGTCGGGCTGGGCGACGATGCCGACGCGGAAGCCCTGCGCCTCGAGCACGCGGCCGATCACCGCCATGCCGAAGCTCGGGTGGTCGACGTAGGCGTCGCCGGTGACGAGGACGACGTCGCACGAATCCCAGCCCAGGGTGTCCATCTCGGCCCGGCTCATCGGCAGGAAGGGCGCGGTGCCGAAACGCTTCGCCCAGTACGGCCGCCAGCTCGTCAACGGCTTGGCGGTGAGGACGGGGTCGGACGGGGTGGAGGCCAAGGCAGGGCAACCCGGGGCAAAGGAATGACGCTGCGTCATGGGGCTGGCGGGCGACGGACGGCGGGCGAGACCGCCCGGAACCGCGCACAACCGCCACGCCCGGCCGTGCCGCACCGGATGCGCGGCGCGGCTTGGAGCGCGGTCATCGATTGTCGGGCCGCCGCGCGATCCCTGCCGCAGCGGGGGTTCGCGGCGCTTGCCGCGGCCGACGGGGTGATGCTCCAATGCCGCCGTGACCCAGCCGCCGAATCGCCGCGAAGCCGCGCTGTGGCTCGGCCTGCTCGGCTTGCCGCCGCTGCCCGCCGCCCGGGCGGAACCGTCACCCGCGGCGCCGGCCTGGGTCGAGGCCGCCTTCGAGATGCGCCGGCTCGCGGAATCCTGGGGCGACCAGCCCTATGGCGCGGTGCTCGTGCTCGACGGCGTCATCGTCGGTTACGGGCCCAGCCGCGTCGTGCAGCGCGGCGACCCCGA
>JAFLDG010000535.1 GCA_017302495.1 Burkholderiales bacterium | reverse complement strand
GCGGCCGGCAGCGGCCGCGGTGCGCTCAAGCCGAAGGCAACGCGGCCCGCTGCGCCGCGACGCGCTGCCAGCGGAACGCGGCTTCCGGCAGCAGCCACTGCACGCCGAAGCGCGCCGCGCGCAGCGTGTCGCCGGCCCAGGCGTCGCCGGCCAGCGGCTGCGCCGCCGCGGCGCGCTTCAGCCAGGCCCAGGCGAGCAGCGTGAAGCCGATGCCGCGCAGGTAGTCGTCGGCCACGCGCAGCGGCCATTCGGGGTCGGCCTGGGCACCGGCCACCAGCGCCGCGGTGGCGGCGCGCGCGGCCGCGGTCTGCGCGCGCAACGCGTCGGCGAACTCGGCCGACGCCGCGCCGACCCGGTCCGCATCGGCCTCGAGCCGGGCCAGCAGCCCGCCGAGCTTCGCGCCGCCGTCGTCGAGCACCTTGCGCTGCAGCAGGTCGATCGCCTGGATCTCGTTCGTGCCTTCGTAGATCAGCGCGATGCGGCTGTCGCGCACCGCCTGCTCGATGCCGTAGTCGTGCACGAAGCCGTAGCCGCCCCAGACCTGCAGCGCGTCGTCGGCGCCGCGGTGGCCGTTGTCGGTGAAGAAGGCCTTCGCCACCGGCGTCAGCAGGCCGACGAAATCCGAAGCCTGCGCGCGCCGCGCCGCATCGGGGTGGTGGTGCGATTCGTCGAGCAGCATCGCGGCCCAGTAGGCGATCACGCGCTCGCCTTCGGCCAGCGCGCGCAGGGTCCACAGCGTGCGCCGCATCGCCGGGTGTTCGGCGATCGCCTTGCCGCGGCCCTGGATGCGTTCGCGCGCGTAGGCGTGCGCGTTCTGCTGCGCGATCTCCAGGTGCCCCAGGCCCTGCAGCGCGACGTGCAGCCGGGCCGCGTTCATCATCACGAACATCGCCGCCAGCCCGCGGTGCGGCTGGCCGATCAGCCAGCCGGTGGCGCCGTCGAAGCTCATCGCGCAGGTGGCGCTGCCCTTGATGCCCATCTTCTTCTCGATGCCGGTGCAGCGGATCGCGTTGCGCGCGCGCCCCATGTCGTCCGGCAGGAACTTCGGCGCCAGGAACAGCGAGATGCCCTTCGTGCCGGGCGGCGCCTCCGGCAGCCGCGCGAGCACCAGGTGCACGATGTTCGGCGTCAGATCCTGCTCGCCGCCGGAGATGAAGACCTTGCTGCCGATGATCGCATAGCTGCCGTCGGCGCGCGGCTCGGCCTTCGTGCGCAGCAGGCCGAGGTCGCTGCCCGCCTGCGGCTCGGTCAGGTTCATCGTCGCCAGCCATTCGCCGCTGGCGAGCTTGCCCAGATAGCGCTGCTTCAGCGCGTCGCTGCCGTGCGCGCGCAGGCATTCGTAGGCGCCGTGCAGCAGGCCGGGGTACATGGTCCAGCCGTGGTTGGCGGCGGCGATCATCTCGTTCAGCGCCGCGTCCAGCAGCACCGGCAGGCCCTGGCCGCCGTCGTCGGGGCGGCACGACAGCGCCGGCCAGCCGCCCTGCACATAGGCGGCGTAGGCCTCCCGGTAGCCGGCGGGCGTGGTGACGACACCATCGCGCCAGCGGCAGCCCTGCAGGTCGGCGGCCGAATTGATCGGCGCCAGCACCTCGCTCGCGAACCTGCCGGCCTCGGCCAGCACCGCGCGCGCGGTGTCGGCGTCGAGCTCGGCGAGGGCCGGGATCGCGGCCCAGGCGGCCGGGGCCTGCAGCACGTCCTCGATCACGAACTGCATGTCGCGCAGCGGCGGGGTGTAGCTCCACATGGCCCGGCTCCTTCTCAGACGCCACGGAAGCGCGGCGCCCGACGCTCCGCGAAGGCCGCACGCCCTTCGGCGAAATCGCCACTGCGCTGCGTCAGACGCTCACGCGCGCGCAGCGCGGGTTCGTCGTAGCGGCCGGCGGCGATCTCGTTCAGCGATCGCTTCGTGGCCTGGGCCGCGAGCGGCGCCAGCGCGGCTGCCTGCTGCACCAGCGCATCCAGCGCCGCGTCGAAGTCGCTGCCCGGCACCACGGCCTCGAACAGGCCGTGCGCGGCGAGCACTTCCACCGGCAGCGGCTGCGCCGTCAGGAACGCGCGCTTGGCCAGGTCGATGCCGAAGCGCGCGGCGTAGCGCCGCAGCCCGCTCGGGTAGTAGTGCAGGCCGAGCGCGCAGGCCGGCATGCGCCAGACGCTGCCGGCCAGCGCCAGCCGCAGATCGCAGGCGAGCGCGAGATCGGTCGCGCCGCCGAAGACGCTGCCGTTCAGCGCGCAGACCGTGACCGGCCGCGCCGCCTCCAGCGCATCGGGAATCCGCTCGAACAACTGCGGCCCGGCGCCGTCGGCGCCGAGCCCGCCGAGGTCGTAGCCGGCGCTGAACACCGGCTTCGGCTGGCCTTGGGTATCGGCCGCGAGCACCAGCACGCGCACCTGCGGCTCCGCGTCCACCGCGGCGATCGCGGCCAGCAGTGCCTGCAGGTCCTCGTCGGCGAGGCTGTTGCGGCGCGACGGGCGGCGCAGACAGACCGTGGCGACCGCACCGTCGATCCGCAGCGTCGGCAGACCTTCGGGCGCGGGGTCGGGTGCGGGGTCGGGCGGCGGCATGGCGGGCGGCGGCGGTTCCGGCGAAGCCCTCAGTATCGCTGCCGCATCGCGGCCGCTGCGCCGGCGGTGGCGCC
>JAFLDG010000534.1 GCA_017302495.1 Burkholderiales bacterium | reverse complement strand
ATCCGCCCCGCTCAGGTGCAGCGCGCCCTGCGACGGCGCGCGGGCGCAGGCCAGCACCTCGAGCAGCGTCGTCTTGCCGGCCCCCGAAGGGCCGATCACGGCCACCGCCTCGCCCTCGCCGACACCGAAGCTCAGGTCGGCGAGCGCGTCGGCCGCGTCGCGCCGCGCGGTGGCGTGCCGGGCCGAAAGACCCTGCAGCTCGAGCTTCACGGCGCGCGGGTCAGAGCAGCCCGGCGCTGAGCGCGGCAGCCTCGATGCCCTTGTAGTTCTCGGCCTGCGTCGGCACGAACCGGGTCGCGCGCTGCAGCTCGAGGATCACCTTGCCGTCGGCGGTGTCCCGCGACAGCTCGAGCAGCGCCTGCTTCAGCTTGTCGCGCTGCGCCGCCGGCAGGTCGGCGTGCACGGTCCAGTTGTAGTCGTAGTAGGTGGGCGTGGTGAAGAACACGCGCACCTTCGCCGGATCGACCTTGCCGTCGGTGACGAACTTCTCCCACACCGAGATGTTCAGCGCGCCGGCCTGCACCTTGCCCGCGGCGACGGCGGCGATGGTCGCGTCGTGCGCGCCGCTGAAGGCCACGCGCCGGAAATCCCTGTCCGGGTCCACCCCCGCCTGCAGCAGGAAGCTGCGCGGCATCAGGTGGCCCGAGGTGCTGCTGGGCGAACCGAAGCTGACGTCCTTGCCCTTCAGGTCGGCCAGGGTCTTGATCGCCGGGTCGCCGGTGATGAAGACCGAGCGGAAGCGCGTGTCCTCTTCGCGCTGCACGAGCGGGATCACCTTGCCGCCCGAACGCGCGTTCGCCTGCACGAAGGTGAAGCCGCCGAACCAGGCCAGGTCCACCTTGCGGTTGACCAGCGTCTCGACCGCGGCGGCGTAGTCGGTCACCGGCGTGTACTCGACCTTCATGCCCAGCTTGCCCTCGAGGTACTTCATCAGCGGCGCGGCCTTGCGCGCCAGCTCCGTCGGCGATTCGTCGGGGATGGCGGTGACGCGGAACACCTGCTGCGCATGGGCGATGCTGCCGAAGGCGAGCAGCGCGCAGGTGAACAGGCAACGCAGGGTGCGGGACGGCGAGTGGCTGACCATGACGGCTCCTCGGGGTGGGGCAAAGGATCGACGACGCCGCACTCTAGCGGCTCGGCGCCGTTAGAGTCGCGAATCCCCCGCAAACCCCCGCACTGCTGCGCCGCCGGCACCGACCCGATGACCCGCCCCCGAATCCTGCAACCGGCGGCCGCCGCGGCCGGCGACCCGGCCGCCGAGGCCGCTGCCGGGCTGCTGCAGCCCGCCGCCGCGGTTGCACCGAAGTTCTTCTACGACGCCCAGGGCTCGCGCCTGTTCGACGCGATCACCGAACTCGCCGAGTACTACCCGACGCGCACCGAGGCCGCGATCTTCGCCGCGCACGGCCCGGCCATCGCCCGGGCCGTGCTCGAGCACACCGGCGCGCCGCCGGTCATCGTCGATCTCGGCGCCGGCAACTGCGCCAAGGGCGCGGCGCTGTTCCCGCTGCTCGCGCCACGGCGCTACGTCGCGGTGGACATCTCGGCCGACTACGTGGCCGGGGCGCTCGCGCAGCTGCAGCGCGAGCATCCGGCGCTGGATCTGGTCGGCGTCGGGCTGGACTTCTCCAGCCGGCTCGTGCTGCCGGCCGAACTGACCGGCCCGCGCGCGCTGGTGTTCTACCCCGGTTCGAGCATCGGCAACTTCGACCCGCCCGGCGCGCTGGCGCTGCTGCGCCAGGCGCGGGACGTCGCCGGTGGCGGCGCGCTGCTGATCGGCGTGGACCTCGTCAAGCCGGAGGCCGTCCTCGAGGCCGCCTACGACGACGCGCTCGGCGTGACCGCGGCCTTCAACCTGAACCTGCTGCGCCACCTGAACCGCCTGCTCGGCGCCGACTTCGAGCTGCGGCAGTGGCGGCACGTGGCGCGGTTCGACCGCGAAGCGTCGCGCATCGAGATGCATCTCGAAGCGCGCGCGCCGCAGCGCGTGCGCTGGCGCGGCGGCGAACGCAGCTTCGCCGCCGGCGAGCGCATCCACACCGAGAACTCCTACAAGTGGACGGTCGACGGTTTTGCCGCGCTGCTGCGCGAAGCCGGTTTCGCCGCGCCGCGCCACTGGAGCGACGAACGCGGCTGGTTCGCGCTGTTCGTCGCCGGCGCGTGAAGCGGCTCAGGCCCGGCAGCTGCGGAAACCCGCCGGCACGTCGGCGCGGCCGGCCGGGAAGTAGTTCCGGTAACGCGGGTGGCGCATGCGCGGCTGGGTGCAGTGCGACGCGCCCTTGAGCACCGGCCGGCCGTCGAACCAGGGCGCCGAGTAGTCGCGGTACGGATGCGGCTCGAAGCCGGCGAACGGGGCGAACGGGCTCGCGGTCCACTCCCAGACGTCGCCCCAGCGGAAGGCCGCGCCCGCGCGGCAGGCCGCGGCTTCCCATTCGGCCTCCGTAGGCAGGCGGCGCCCGGCCCAGCGGCACCAGGCCTCGGCCTCGTGCAGCGTCCTCCTTATCACCATTAATGGTGTAATTGGTACCGGAACCCAGCGAAAAATAATCACCGACACCACCGATAAAATCACAAAACCTAACACCAATCGCCAAATGATGCCC
>JAFLDG010000533.1 GCA_017302495.1 Burkholderiales bacterium | reverse complement strand
GGCACCGCCGGCGACCAGATTGCCGACCACGATCACCGGTACCGGTGCGCGCTGCGCGCGGCGCAGGCCGAGCGCGAAGCTCAGCCCGCGCAGCGCGAGCGCGCCGCGATAGAGCCACGCCAGCGGCTGCAGCAGCCGGGCGATGAGCCCCGGCCGCGCGTTCCACCACGCCTGCGCGAGCGCGGCTTCGATCCGCGCGGCCGGCGTCACGCTACCGGGCAGGGGCTCGGGCGTCGCCCTGCGCGGCGAAGGTCAGCCGCGACAACCCGGCGCGCCGCGCCGCATCGAGCACGTTGATCACCGCCTGGTGCGGCGTGGTCGCGTCGGCCGCGATCACCACCACCACCTCCGGCCGGCCGTCGGCAGCGCTGCGCAGCGCCGCCGCGAGCCGCTCGACGCTGCGGCCTTCCACCGGCTCACGGTCGATCAACGCCCGGCCATCGGCGGCGATCGCGACCACGATCTGCGCCGGCCGCTCGCGCAGGTTGTCCGCGTCGGCCGACGGCAGCGTGAGCTGCAGCTCGTTGAAGCGCGAGTAGGTGGTCGACAGCATCAGGAAGATCAGGATCACGAGCAGCACGTCGATGAACGGGATCAGATTGATCTCCGGTTCGTCGCGGCGCTGGTGGCGGCGGAAGTTCACCGCGCGCCTTCGGCCGCCGGCACCGGCGGCGTGCGCACCACGAAGCGCATCAGGTGCGGCACCAGCCGCTCGGCGGCCAGTTCCATCGTCAGCTGGTACTCGTCGACCCGGCCGCGGAAGTAGCGGTAGAACATCAGCGCGGGAATGGCGATCAGCAGGCCGAAGGCGGTGTTGTAGAGCGCGATCGAGATGCCGTGGGCGAGCAGCTGCGGGTTGCCCGCACCGCTCGGCGCCTGCGAGCCGAAGATCTCGATCATGCCGATCACGGTGCCGAACAGGCCGAGCAGCGGCGCCACCGCGGCGATCGTGCCGAGCGTGTTCAGGTAGCGCTCCAGCCGGTGCATCGCGATCCGGCCGGCGTTCTCGAAGGCCTGGCGCAGCGCCTCCTCGGCGATGCGCGGCTCGTTGATCACACTGCGCAAGCCGGTGGCGAAGACGCCGCCGAGCAGCGAGTTCTCGGCCAGCTTGTTGACCACGTCGGTCGCGGGCAGGCTGCTGCGGGTGACCGACAGCACCTCCTCGAGCAGACTGGCCGGCGCGATCCGCGCCGCCCGCAGGCTGAGCAGCCGTTCGATCACGATCGTCAGCGCCGCGACGGAGCACACGATCAACGGCCAGATCGGCCAGCCGGCCGCTTCAATGATCGACAGCAAACGAAATGACCTCTCTCGGGGGAAAGCGGGTACCGGTCGGCCCGCTGCGGGGCAGGCGGCTGGGTGCGCGCGGGCGCGATTATGGCCTCGGGCCGCAGGTCGAGCCCCGCCGATCGGGGCCGGCCCGCGGCAAGCATTGCGCAGGCGCCGGCGAAATCCACTGCCGCTGTGGATAACATTGTGCGCAACTGCGATCGGCTCGCGCCAAACCCGCGTGAATGCTGGTGCGGGGCTGGGTTGCACTCATTTTGACCATCGAGAAAGCCTTGCCGATCAAGCACTTGCACGAATATGACCACTTCGTGACGGGATCCGGCTGCCCCGCGCTTCGCGCCGCGGCGACTGCGGATGCCGATCTCGTCGGGCGGCGGCACGATGGCTGACATCGGCCGCCCGCCGTCGCCGAGCGTGTGGGACGTGCAGCCGCTGCTGCTCGCCACCGCCGACCTGCTGCAGGCGCGCTTCGGCGCGCTCACCGTGCGCGGCGAGATCGCCGGGTTCAATCGCGCCGCGAGCGGTCACTGCTACTTCGGCTTGAAAGACCTGGGCGGCGCCGGTGCGCTGCTGCGCTGCGCGATGTTCCGGCGCGCGGCCGGTCTCGCCGGCTTCGACCTGCGCGACGGCCAGCAGGTCGAAGTGCGTGGCCGGCTCGCGTTGTACGAAGCGCGCGGCGAGCTGCAGATGGTGGTCGAAGCCGCGCAGCGGCTCGGTGCCGGCGCGCTGTACGAGGAGTTCCTGCGGCTGAAGGCGCGGCTCGAGGCGGAGGGCCTGTTCGACCCGGCGCGCAAGCGGGCGCTGCCGCGCTGGCCGCGCACGATCGGCGTCGTCACCTCCACCGCCGCGGCCGCGCTGCACGACGTGCTGGCCGCGCTCGCGCGGCGCGCGCCGCAGGTGCGGGTGATCGTCTATCCGAGCCCGGTGCAGGGCCGCGAGGCGGCCGCGGCGCTCGCGGCCGCGCTCGCGCTCGCCGGCCGGCGCGGCGAGGTCGACGTGCTGCTGCTGGTGCGCGGCGGCGGCTCGCTGGAAGACCTGTGGTCGTTCAACGACGAACGGGTCGTGCGCGCGGTCGCGGCGTCGCCGATCCCGGTGGTCTGCGGCGTCGGCCACGAAACCGATGTCACGCTCGCCGACCTCGCGGCCGACGTCCGCGCGGCCACGCCCACCGCCGCGGCGGAACTGGCCGCGCCGGCGCGCGCCGAGGCGCTGGCGCGGCTCGAGGCAGCCGAACGCCTGCTCGGCCTGCGCCTGCGCCGGATCGTCGAAATGCAGGCGCAGCGGCTGGACGCGCTCGCGCTGCGGCTCGGTGCGCCGGCGCGGGCGCTGCAGGGGCAGGGCCAGGCGCTCGACGCGCTGCAGCACCGGCTGCGGCTGGCGCTGCAGGTT
>JAFLDG010000532.1 GCA_017302495.1 Burkholderiales bacterium | reverse complement strand
GATGCGCACCACCCGGGCCGGAACCGGTGCGTCGAGGCCGTCGATCTGCAGCTGCGCCGCGGCGCCGACGCGCAGCCGGCCGGCCTCGTCCGGCGGGATCGCGGCCTGCAGCTCGAGCTTCGACAGGTCGACGATCTCGAGCAGCCGCGCGTCGACCGGCACGCGTTCGCCCGGCTGCACCAGCCGCTGCGCGATCTGGCCGGTGATCGGCGCGGTCACGGTGGCGTCGCCGCGCGCCTTGCGCGCCAGCTCGACGCCGGCCAGCGCCGCCTGCAGCGTGGCCTGCGCCGCGGCCTCGTTCGACACCGCGGTCTCGAGCGCGGTGGCCGAGATGAAGCCCTGCTGCACCAGCGAGCGGTTGTTCTGCAGCGTGCGCTGCGCGATCTCGAGCTGCGCCTGCGCGCTGCGCGCCTGCTGTTCGGCCTGGCGCAGCTTCCAGTCGAACTCGGTCGGGTCGAGCTGCGCGAGCTGCTGGCCGGCGCGGACGCTGTCGCCCTCGCGCACCGCGACCGACTTCACCTCGGCCGCGACCCGCGCCTTGACGAAGGCGCTGTTCACCGCCACCAGGTTGCCCGAGACCTCGAGCGTGCGCGCGAGGTCGTGCTCGCGCACGGTCACGACGTCGGTGGGCGCCAGCTCGAGCGCGGCCGCGGCCGGCGGCGGCGCCGCCGCCCGTGCCTGCTCGGTGCGGCGCGCGAGCAGGAAGCGGCCGGCGAGCGCCAGCAGCAGCGCCGCGACGACGGCGACGGCGAGCCAACGGATGGGGTGCTTCATGCGATCCTCGCCGGCGTTCGCGGCCCCGGCGCCCGGGTACGGACGGCGCCCGCGCGCGCCGGCGCTGCGCGCAGGCCGTCGAGCACCAGCGCGAGGTGGGTTTCGAGCACGGCCAGCGCGTCCATGCCCTTGGCGGCGGCCGGACAGGCGCCCACCGAATGCCGGTGCAGCGCCAGGAACAGCATCGGCGCGATCAGCGCGAGCGTGGCCTCGGCCACCGGCACGGCGCGGAACTCGCCGCGGCGGATCGCACGCTGCAGCGTGCCCGCGATCAGCCGGTCGGCCGGCACCTGCACCTCGTCGGCGTAGAACTGCGCCAGCTCGGGGAAGTTGCGCACCTCGGCGACGATGATCTTGAAGATGCCGCCGGCCGCGGTGCTGCCGACCCGCAGCCACCACGCGCGCAGCAGCCGCCGCAGCAGCTCGTCGCTCGGGCCGTCGAAGCGGTCGGCGAGCTGCTGGCCCTCGGCGATCAGCGCCGACAGGTTCTGCCGCACCACCGCCTTGAACAGCTCGGCCTTGCTCGGGAAGTACCGGTACAGCGTGCCCTTCGACACCCCGGCACGCGCGGCCACTTCCTCGCTGCGTGCCGCGGCGAAGCCCTTTTCGACGAAGAGTTCGAGCGCGGCCTGCAGCAGTTCCTGCGGCCGCGCCTCCTTGCGCCGGCGGCGCGGCGCGGCGGCCGGTTCGGGCGGAGGGAGGCGGGTGGGCATGCGTTAATGACCGAGTGGTCAGTAACTATAACCGACCGATCCGCGCGGCCGACGTAAAGAAGCGCAAAGTGCCCGCCCCGGCGGCCGGCTGCCCCGGGGGCGCTGCCTAGAATGCCGGCCGATGAAGACCGGGCGTTGGGCAGCCGCCGCGATCGTCGCCGCGGGGCTGGCGGCGGCGGTCTGGTGGGCCCTCGACCGGCGCGGGCCGGAGCCGACCTATCGCACCGCGAAGATCGAGCGCGGCCCGCTGCAGGCCGCGGTGTCGGCCACCGGCACGGTCGCGCCGGTGCAGCAGGTGCAGATCAGCTCGCAGGTGTCGGGCCAGATCAGCGAGCTGTTCGTCGACTTCAACAGCGAGGTCCGGCAGGGCCAGCTGATCGCCCGGCTCGACCCGGAGACCTTCGAGTACCGCCTGCGCCAGAGCAGCGCCGACGTCGAGGCCGCGCGTGCGTCGGTGCTGACCGCGCAGGCGAACGTGCAGAGCGCGCTCGCGCAGGTCGCGCGCGCCCGGGTCGAGCTGGCCGAGGCGCAGCGCGACGAGCGCCGCAAGCGCGACCTGCTGGCGCAGAACTTCATCTCGTCGGCCGAACTCGACACCGCGGTCGCGAAGACCCAGCTCGCGGCCGAGGCCGTCAAGGTCGCGCAGGCGCAGCAGGCGGTGGCGCAGGCGCAGGCGCAGAACGCGGCGGCGGTCGTGCGCCAGCGCGAGGCCCAGCTCGCGCAGGCGCGGGTGGACCTGCAGCGCACGCAGATCCGCTCGCCGGTGGACGGCATCGTCATCAAGCGCAGCGTCGAGGTCGGGCAGACCGTCGCCGCGAGCCTGCAGGCGCCGGAGCTGTTCGTGATCGCGCGCAACCTGTCCGACATGCAGGTCGAGGCGGCGATCGACGAGGCCGACATCTCGCGCGTGCGCGACGGCCAGCCGGTGAACTTCACGATCGACGCCTTCCCCGGCCGCAGCTTCGACGGCCGCGTGCGCCAGGTGCGCAAGGCCTCGGTCACCGCGCAGAACGTGGTGTCCTACACCGTGGTCGTCGGCTTCTCGAATCCCGGTTCGCTGCTGCTGCCCGGCATGACCGCGAACGTGCGCGTCGTCACCGACACCCGCGACGACGTGCTGAAGGTGCCGAACGCGGCGCTGCGCGTGCGCATCGCCGGCATCGAGCCCGAGGCGGCCGCGTCGGCCCCGGCGGC
>JAFLDG010000531.1 GCA_017302495.1 Burkholderiales bacterium | reverse complement strand
CGGCGCCGCGGTGGCGGCGACCGACGCGGTGCTCGGCGGCACGGCGGTGAACGCGTTCTGCGCGGTGCGGCCGCCCGGCCACCACGCGACGCGCGACCAGGCGATGGGTTTCTGCTTCTTCAACAACGTCGCGGTCGCGGCCCGTCATGCGCTCGACGTGCACGGCCTGCAGCGGGTGGCGATCGTCGACTTCGACGTGCACCACGGCAACGGCACCGAGGACATCGTCGCCGGCGACGAGCGCATCCTGATGTGCAGCTTCTTCCAGGACCAGCTCTACCCGTTCTGCGGCGGCGTGCCGAAGGGCACGAACATGGTCAACCTGCCGATCCCGGCCTACACCCGCGGCGGCGCGATCCGCGAGCTGATCGAGATGATGTGGATGCCGCGGCTCGAGGAGTTCGCGCCGCAGCTGATCTTCGTCTCCGCCGGTTTCGACGCCCACCGCGAGGACGACCTCGGCCAGCTCGGCCTGGTCGAGGCCGACTACGAATGGATCACCGAGCGGCTGAAGCGTGTCGCCGAACGGCACGCGCAGGGCCGCATCGTGTCATGCCTGGAGGGCGGCTACAACCTGAGCGCGCTCGCGCGCAGCGTCGCCTCGCACCTGCGCGTGCTGGCCGGCATGTGATGCGGCCGGCCATCGGCCGCGCGCCGGGCCTGCCGTGCGACGGCGGGGCGCAGGGGTTGCCGTGACCACGATCCAGGCGATGCAGCAGCTGCTGCAGGAGCTGACCCCCGCGCGCGCGGCGACCGAGATCGCGGTCATCGCCGGCTGCATCGCGGTGGCCTACGGGCTCACCTGGCAGCTGCGCGGCCGCCGCCGCGATCCGGGCAGCCTCTGGTTCGGCCGCCACCTGTTCGATGGCGTGCTGATGCCGCTGTTCGCGCTGCTGGCCGCGGTGATCGCGCGCTGGGCGCTGCGCAACGTGCTGCCGGCCGCACTGCTGCAGCTCGCGGTGCCGGTCTTCGCCAGCCTGCTGCTGATCCGGCTGTCGGTCCAGGTGCTGCGCCGCACGTTCCCGCACTCGCTGGTCGTGCGGCGCGTCGAGCGCAGCTTCTCGTGGCTGGTGTGGATCGGCCTGGTGCTCTGGCTCACCGGCGCGCTGCCGCTGCTGATGGAGGAGCTGGAGTCGATCCGCTGGCGCATCGGCGGCGCGGACCTCACGCTCGCGGCGCTGCTGCAGGGCGCGACAAGCGCGCTCGCGGTGCTGCTGCTCGTGCTTTGGCTGTCGTCGGCGATCGAGGCGCAGCTGCTGCGAGGCGCCGGCGGGGCGCAGCTGTCGGCGCGCAAGATCGCCGCGAACGCGACCCGCGCGCTGCTGCTGCTCGTGGGCATCCTGCTCGCCCTGTCGGCCGCCGGCATTCCGCTGTCGGCGCTGTCGGTGATGGGCGGGGCGATCGGCGTGGGCATCGGCCTGGGCCTGCAGAAGCTGGCGGCCAACTACGTCAGCGGCTTCGTGATCCTGGCCGAGCAGTCGTTGCGCATCGGCGACCTGGTCAAGGTCGACTCTTTCGAAGGCCACATCACCGACATCAAGACGCGCTACACGGTGATCCGCGCGCTCAACGGCCGCGAGTCGATCGTGCCGAACGAGCTGCTGATCACGCAGCGGATCGAGAACTCGTCGCTCGCCGACAAGCAGATGCTGCTCAGCACCGTGGTCCAGGTCGCCTACGGCAGCGACCTGAAGACGCTGCTGCCGGCGCTCGAGGCCGCGGTGCACGCGGTGCCGCGCGTGATGCGCGACCCCGGCGTCGGCGTGCGGCTGACCGGTTTCGCCGCCGACGGTCTCGAGTTGACGGTGTTCTTCTGGATCGAGGACCCGGAGAACGGCCAGGCGAACGTGCGCTCGGACGTCAACCTCGCGATCCTGGCGACGATCGACGCGCTCGGCGTCGAGATCCCGTTCCCGCAGCGGGTCGTGCGCAACGTCGCATTGCCGGGTGCCGCGCCCGCCGGCGGGCCGCCGGCGGAGGACTCATGACGGGAACTGGAAGTAGGGTTGCGGCGGCGCCTTGTCCGGCGGCAGGAACGCCGGCGCCGGCTTGCCGGCCGGCCCGGCGGCCTTCAGGTAGTGGTAGAGCGCGCGCTGGTCGCGCTCGGCCATCGCGCGGACGTTGAACCACGGCATCGGCGGACGCGTCTCGAAGGTCTGCACGCGCTTCAGCCAGTCGGCCTCGGTCATCTTCTCGACGTACAGCCGCAGGTTGACCGGGTAGGTCGTCCCGAACGGGCCGCGCCAGCCGACCGCGTCGCCGGTCAGCCAGTCTTTCTCGGGGACCTTGCCGCCTCTTTCGGCGTAGCCGGCGGTGTGGCAGTCGTTGCAGCCGGCGATCTGCACCAGGTAGCGGCCGCGCTCGACGAGCGCCTTGTCGGTCTCGGCCTTCTTGTCGGCCCAGGCCGGCGCGAGCGCGGCCAGGGCGGCCGCGCCGATCAGCAGTTTGCGGTGCAGGCCGTGCAGCGAGGTCTTCATGTCGGACTCCGGAAGGGGTGGGGGATGCCATGCCGGCCGGCGCCCGCGCGACCGCGCGGCTCCGGCCGGCGCCTTCGTGCGCCGCCCTCGGCGGGGGCACGTGGGGCAGTGTGACCACGCCGCGGCGGCGGGGCATCGCCCGAAGGAGCCACGCGGGTCCGCGGCGACGGGCCATGCGCGAGCGAGCCGACTCGGCGCGGTCGT
>JAFLDG010000530.1 GCA_017302495.1 Burkholderiales bacterium | reverse complement strand
GACCCGCTGGCCGCGGCCGCTGCGCTCGCGCGCCCACAGCGCCGCCAGCGTGCCCATCGCCAGCGCCTGCGCGGTCGACACGTCGACGTACGGCGCCGACCAGCGCGCCGGCGCGTCGGGCAGGCCCGACAGGTGCATCGCGCCGCTCATCGCCTGGCCGATCGAGTCGAAGCCGGCCTGAGCGCTGAGCCGCCCGCCCGGGCCGTAGGCGGTGACGACGGCGAGCACCAGCCGCGGGTTCAGCACCGACACCGTGTCCCAGTCGAGCCCGAGCTGGCGCAGCGTCGCCGGCGGCAGGTTGGCGACGAGCACGTCGGCGCCTTCGACCAGCCGGTGCATCAGGCGCCGGCCTTCGGCATGCGCGAGGTCGAGCGTGATGCCGCGCTTGTTGCGGTTCATCTGCAGGTACAGGCCGCCGTCGCCGGTGTCGGCCACCGGCGGCACGCGCCGGTCCTCGCCGCCCTCGATCCGCTCGATCCGGATCACGTCGGCGCCGAGGTCGCCGAGCAGCGCCGCGCAGTACGGCCCGGCGATGAAGCGGCCGATGTCGAGGACGCGGATGCCGTGGAGCAGGGGCATGGCAGCGGGTGGCGGACGGGCGGGCGCCGCAGTCTACGCGGCCGGGGTGAGCGCGGCGCCGGCTGCCGCCTCGGCCGCTCGGCCCCCTCGTTCACGGGGGGCGCGTGGCGGACCGACCCCTGGCGCCGTGTAAGCTGCGCCGATCATTCCAACCGCACCAGAGGAGACGATTCCATGGCACGACACCTGCGGCGCGCGGCGATCTGGGCCTGCGCAATGGCCGCCCCGCTGGCTTCCCAGGCGGCGCTGAACCAGCTGACCGGCCTGTACGTCTTCGGCGACAGTCTGTCCGACGGCGGCAACAGCGGCCTGGCGACCCAGCAGTACACGAGCAACCCGGCGGTCGTCTTCCCGCCGCCGCCGTATGCCGGCGGCCGGTACTCGAACGGGCCGGTGGCGGTGGAGCAGCTGTGGCAGCGCTTCAACCCGGGCAACACGAGCTTCAAGCCGTCGCTGGCGGGCGGCACGAACTACGCGATCGGCGGGGCCACCACGGGCCAGCAGAGCTTCAACTACGTCAACGACAGCGTCCCGAACGCGCTGAAGCCGGCCTACGACCAGAAGAGCAACGCCTGGCAGTTGCAGACCTTCGCCGCCCAGGCGCCGGCCTTCAACCCGGCCACCTCGCTGTTCGTCGTCTGGCTGTTCCCGAACGACGTTTTCTACTGGAGCAAGCAGGGCGGCATGCTGCCGACCGTGCCGGAGTCGGGGCCGGTCGGCGGCGCCGACCTGATCGGCTACGGCGTGACCAACATCGTCAACACCGTGCAGACGCTGGCGGCCGCGGGGGCGAGGCACTTCCTCGTGCCGAACATGCCGGACCTGGGTTCGACGCCCGAGTTCATCGGCACGGCGGCCGCGCCCGACCTGACGGCGCTGACGGTGGGCTTCAACCAGACGCTGGCGCTGGGCCTCGGCCAGCTCGCGGCGGCGGCGCCGTCGCTCGACATCGTCGCCTTCGACACCTTCTCGCACTTCGCGAAGGTGCAGGCGAACCCCGGCGCCTACGGCTTCGACGTGGCGGACCAGGCCTGCCTCGACCTGAGCGCGCCGTCGATCTGCGCCAAGCCGGACAAGTACGTCTTCTGGGACGGGGTGCACCCGACGACCGCCGGGCACCGCAAGCTCGGCAACGCGTTCTACGCCGCCGTGGTGCCGGAGCCGGAGACCTGGGCGATGTTCGTCGCCGGCCTGCTGGCCGTCGGCGCAGCCGCGCGGCGGCGCGCCGCGCGCGGCTGACGGGCCGGTTCAGCCCGCGCCGGGCGGGGGCCGCCCCGGCGGCGCACTCGCGGCGCGGTTCGGCGACGGCGCCCGTTTCGCCTCGATCAGCAGCCGCGCCGCGGCACGCAGCTCGCCGCGCAGCGCGGCGAGTTCGGCCTGCACCGCGCCGATCTGGCGGTGCATGTCGTGCATCAGCTCGCGCTCGATCCGGCGCTCCTCGGTCTCGATCCAGGTCGTCGCGATCGCCGCGGTCACCAGCGTCAGCACGCCGAAGCCGAGCATCACGACGAAGACCGCGAACAGGCGCGAGGCCGGCGTCGTCGGCACGATGTCGCCGTAGCCCACGGTGGCCGCGGTCGTGAAGGCCAGCCACAGGCCTTCGGCCAGCGTCGGCGTCGTCGGCTCCAGCCACCAGAAGCCGACGCCGCACATCAGCAGCACCAGCAGCGACAGCGCGACCAGGTAGATCGTGCCGCCGCGGGTGAACAGGTGCTGCAGGCACCACACCATGCGCAGCAGGCTCAGGAAGGCGACCGCGAGCCGCATCAGCAGCGCCCAGTCGGAGTGCGCGCCGTGCGGCGCAAGCGCCGACGCGACCAGCCCCGCGATCAGCAGCAGGTCGAGCCCGTTCGCGCGCACGTGGGCCGCGGCATGCCCGGTCGCCGCGGCGGTGTGCCAGAGCGCCGCGCCGAGCATCACGGCCGCCCCCAGATAGGCGATGACCGCGGGCCAGACCAGGCCCTCGCGCAGCATGTCGAGGTAGAAGGCCGGGATCGTGGCCACCTGCGCGAGCAGCGTCGGCACGCGCCAGCGGCGCTCGACGCGCACCGCGCGCCCGGCCGACGGCGGCGGCAGCCGCAGGCCGAAACGCTGCTCCGCGATGAGG
>JAFLDG010000053.1 GCA_017302495.1 Burkholderiales bacterium | reverse complement strand
ACGCCGGCGGCGGGCCGCCGCCCGAGCCGGCGGTGGCGCGTTTCGCCGGGGCGCTCACCAGCCTCGAGGAACTGGACAAGCAGGCCGACGGCTGGGGGCTGATCACGGTCGAGGTGCGGCGCGGCGTGATCCGGCGCGTGCCGCTGGTGGCCAGCATCGACGGCACGCTGCTGCCGACGCTGGCGCTGGAGATGCTGCGCGTCGCGCAACACGCGCCGGCGCTGCGGCTCGCGGTCTCGGGCGAGACGGTGGGCGGGGTCACCGTCGGCGCGCTCGACGTGCCCACCGACGCCGACGGTGCGCTGCGGCTGCACTTCGCCCCGCACGACGATGCGCGCTTCGTCTCCGCCGCCGAGGTGCTGGCCGGCCGCGTGCCGCCGGAACGCTTCCGCGACCGGCTGGTGCTGGTCGGCCCGACTGCCGTCGGGCTGCAGGATCCGATCAACACGCCGCTCGGCGAACGCCTGTCCGGCACCGAGATCCATGCCCAGGTGCTGGAGAACCTGGTCGACCGCAGCTGGCTGCGCCGCCCGCCGTGGGCCAGCACGGCCGAGGCTTTGGTGCTGCTCGCGCTCGGCGCGCTGCTGCTGTGGGCCACGCCGCGGCTCAGGCCCGGCCCAGCGGCGCTGCTGATGATCGGCTGCGTGCTCGGGCCCGTCATCGCGGCCTATGCGCTGTTCCAGAGCCGGCGCCTGCTGTTCGACGCGGCGACGCCGGGCTTCGGCCTGCTGCTGCTGTTCTTCGTGCTGCTGGTGCTGACGCTGGCCGAGGTCACGCGCCAGGGCCGCTTGCTGCAGGCGCAGGTGCAGGCGCAGCGCGAACAGGGCGCGCGCCTGGCCGGCGAGCTGCGCGCCGCGCAGCAGGTGCAGACCGCGACGCTGCCCGACGCCGCCGCCTTCGCCGCCGACCCGCGGCTCGACCTGGACGCGCTGCTCGCGCCGGCGCGCGAGGTCGGCGGCGACCTGTACGACTTCTTCCGGCTCGACGAGCGGCGGCTGTTCCTGCTCGTCGGCGACGTCGCCGGCAAGGGGCTGCCGGCGTCGATCTTCATGGCGGTGAGCAAGGCGCTGGTCAAGAGCGCGATGCTGCGCGCGCCCGGCGCCGACCTCGGCGCGGTGATGCGCGCCGCCGATGCCGAGGTCTCGCGCGAGAACACGCAGGCGCTGTTCGTCACCGTCTTCGCCGCGATCCTCGATCTCGACAGCGGCCGGCTCGACTACTGCAACGCCGGCCACGACGACCCGTACCGGCTGCACCGCGGCTGGGGCGGGCCGCGCCGCATCAGCGACGGCGACGGCCCGCCGCTGTGCGCGGTGCCCGGCTTCGACTACCGCGCGGCGAGCTGCCGGCTCGAGCGCGACGAGGTGCTGTGCCTGATGACCGACGGCGTGACCGAGGCGCAGAACGCGGCCGGCGAGCTGTTCGGCCACGCCCGCGTGCAGCGCACGATGCAGGCGCTGCAGCAGCGCGACGCCGGCGCGCGCGAAGTCGTGCGCACGCTGCACGACGAGGTACGGGCCTTCGTCGGCGGCGCCGAGGCCGCCGACGACCTGACGCTGCTCGCTTTGCGCTGGCGCGGGCCCGCGCCGGCCGGGGGCGCGGCATGATCGGCGTCGTGCGACCTGCGCGCGCGCTTGCGGCCGGAATCGAGCCGCGGCCGCTGTGGCGCGCGCGCCTAGCGCACGAAGATCTCGACCCGGCGGTTGCGCGGCTCGGCCACGTTGTCGGCGGTGAGCACGACCGGCTCGCGCTCGCCGCGGCCGACGACCGTGATGTCCTGCGCCCGGATGCCCTTGTCGACCAGCGCGCGCCGCACCACCTCGGCCCGCTGCCGCGACAGCGGGTCGTTGACCGCGTCGCTGCCGACGGTATCGGTGTGGCCGACCACGCGCACGTCCGGCACCGGCCGGCGCGCGATCTCGGCGAGCACGCCGTCGAAGGCGCGGCGGCTGTCGTCGGTGAACTCGTCCTTGCCCTCGACGAAGTAGAGCGTGAACTGCAGCGGCGGCAGCGGCCGCGCGGCCAGCGCGCTGCCGTATCGGGCCTGCACCTGCGCCGCGTCGGCTCGGGCGGGCTCGGGGCCGCGGCTGGTCAACGTGGCCGCGGCATAGGGCTGGTCCAGCACCACGGTCTTGTCGCCCTGGGTGACCGTGACCGCGGTCTTCGCGCCCGCGGCATCGGGCAGCAGCACCACCTCACCCTGCTTCGTCGCGCAGCCGGCGAGCCCGGCTGCGAGGATGAGCGCCGTCCAGCGCACGTCGGGCGTCACGGCTCGACCGCGACCACGAACTCGGTGCCGCGCACGCCGAGCACCGCCGACGGCGTGCGCACCGTCACCGCCTGCGGCGACTGCTTCGCGAGCCGGCCCGACAGCACCGCGAGCGTGCCGCGGTCGAGCCGGCTGTCAAAGCGGCCGGCCTGCGTCGTCGGCTCGAAGTCGAAACGCTCGAGCGCAACGATGCTGTTCGGCCCGGCCGACAGCAGCGAGTCGTCGCGCATCGTGATGCCGACCGAACCGTCGGCCCCCGTGCGCACCACGTCCTGCGCCTCGAGCCTCAGGCCCACCTGCCCGGGCAGCGCCTGGCCGGCGCGTTCGACCGTGACCTGGCCTTTCGCCACCTTGATCTGGCCGATCTCGGCCCGGGCGGGTGCGGCCAGCATCAACCCCAGCAGCAACGGGGCCAGCCAGTGGATCGGGGTCATCATCGGCGTCTCCGGTCGGGGTCGCGGCGGCCGGCGGCCTGGCGACGATGGCGCGAGCTTAACCGCTCGCCGACGCGCATGAACCGGCACGAGCGGCGCCGCTTCGCCGCGCGCCAGGCCGCGCTGGACCTGGCCCTGGGCTTCGTCGAGGCCTTCTGCGCGGCGCACGCGGTGGCGCGCGACGACATGCTGCGCTTGCGGCTGATGGTCGAGGAGCTGTTCAGCAACTCGATCCAGCACGGCCACGGCGGCGGTGCGGACGTGGACATCGAGATCGCGCTGCAGCGGCTCGACCGCGGCGTCGAGCTGCACTATGCGGACCCGGGCCCGCCCTTCGACCCGCGCAGCGGCGCCGACCCCGGCCACGTCGAGGCCCACGCCGACGAGCGGCCGGTGGGCGGCCTGGGCGTGCACCTGCTGCTCGAACTGGCCGCCGAGGTCGACTACCACCACGACGGCACGCACAACCGGCTGCGGCTGCGGCTCGACCTGGCGTGAGCGCGGCTGCGGCTACAGCACCAGCAGCGCGCGGAAGTCGTTGACGTTGGTGAAGGTCGGACCGGGGACGACCAGGTCACCGAGCGGCGCGAAGAAGTTGTAGGCGTCGTTGCGGTCGAGGAAGTCCGGCGCCTTCAGGCCCTGCGCCGCGGCGCGGGCCAGCGTGTCGGGGGTGACGATCGCGCCGGCGTTGTCCTCGATGCCGTCGATGCCGTCGGTGTCGGCGGCGAGCACATGAACGCCGGGTGCGCCCTGCAGCGCGATCGCGCAGCCGAGCAGGAACTCGGTGGCGCGGCCGCCGCGGCCGGGCGGGGAACCGGTCGATTCCGGTCCACCGCCCTGCCGTTTGACCGTGACCGTGGTCTCGCCGCCGGACAGGATCACGCAGGGCCGGGCGAAGGGCTCGCCGCGGGCGGCCACCGCACGCGCGAGCGCGGCATGCACCTTGCCCACCTCGCGGCTCTCGCCCTCGATCTCGTCGGACAGGACGTACGCGCCGATGCCGGCGGAGCGTGCGAGCTCGGCCGCCGCCTCGAGGCTTTGCTGCGGCGTGGCGGTCATGTGCACGACATGGCCGGCGAAGCGCGGGTCGCCCGGCTTCGGCGTCTCGAACGCGCCCGATTGCAGGCCTTCGCGTGCCGCCGGCGGAATCTCGATGCCGTAGCGCTGCAGGATCGCCAGCGCATCGGCGCAGCTCGTGGAGTCGGGCACGGTCGGGCCGCTGCCGATGACCTCGGGCGCGTCGCCGGGCACGTCGCTGATCAGCAGCGTCACCACCCGCGCCGGTGCGCAGGCCGCGGCCAGCCGCCCGCCCTTGATCGCGGAGAGGTGCTTGCGCACGCAGTTCATCTCGTCGATCGCCGCGCCGCTGTTCAGCAGCGCCTTGTTGATCGCACGCTTGTCGTCCAGGCTCAGGCCCGGTGCCGGCAGGCTCAGCAGCGCCGAGGCGCCGCCGGAGATCAGGCACAGCACCAGGTCGTCCGCGGTCAGCCCTTGCGTCAGATCGAGGATGCGCTGCGCGGCCTGCCGCCCGGCCGCGTCGGGCACCGGGTGCGCGGCCTCGACCACCTCGATGCGCCCCGGGCTGGCCTTGTAGGCCGGCGGCACGTGGTCGTAGCGGGTGACGACCAGCCCCGACAGCGGGACTCCCTGCGGCCACAGCGCATCGACGGCTTGCGCCATCGCGCCGCCGGCCTTGCCCGCGCCGAGCACCAGCGTTCTTCCCTTCGGCGGGGCAGGCAGGAAGCGCGCAGTGTTGTGCGCCGGCAGCGCGCGCCTGACCGCGGCGTCGTACAGCGCGCGCAGGAACTCGCGCGGCTGGGTCTTCGGGTCCGGCGCCGCAGCCATGGCTTCAGGCCTTGGCGACTTCGTGGTTGGCCAGCAGCTCGAGCGCGCGCACCAGCGCCGAGTGGTCCAGGTTGCCCATGCCGTTGGCCGCGCAGGCCTGCATCAGCTGCGCCGCGTTCGCGGTGTTGGGCAGCGCCACGCCGAGTGCGCGTGCGCCGGCCAGCGCCAGGGCCAGGTCCTTCTGGTGCAGCCCGATGCGGAAACCCGGCTCGAAGGTCCTCTTGATCATGCGCTCGCCGTGCACCTCGAGGATGCGCGAGCTGGCGAAGCCGCCCATCAGTGCGGCACGCACCTTGGCCGGGTCGGCGCCGGCCTTGCTGGCGAACACCAGCGCCTCGGCCACCGCGGCGATGTTCAGCGCGACGATGATCTGGTTCGCCACCTTGGTGGTCTGGCCGTCGCCGTTGCCGCCGACGAGGGTGATGTTCTTGCCCATCAGCTCGAACAGCGGCCTGACGCGCTCGAACGCGGCTTCGGGCCCGCCGACCATGATCGTCAGCGACGCGGCCTTGGCGCCGACTTCGCCGCCGGACACCGGTGCATCGAGGTAGTCGCAGCCGAGTTCGTTGATCTTCTTCGCGAAGACCTTGGTCTCGATCGGCGAGATCGAGCTCATGTCGACGACGGTCTTGTCTCTGGAAAGACCCGCGGCGACGCCGTTCTCGCCGAACAGCACCGCCTCCACGTCCGGCGTGTCGGGCACCATCGTGAAGATCACGTCGGTGCGGCGCGCCACCTCCTCGTTGCTGGCGCAGACGGTGGCGCGCTCGGCGATTTCCGCCGGCACCTTGCCGCGCGTGTGGACAAAAAGCTCGTGCCCGGCGGCGATCAGGTGACCGCACATCGGCGCGCCCATGATGCCCAGACCGATGAAGCCGAGCTTCTGCGGTTGCGTATGCATTCGAACGTTCTCCGTGATTCAGTTCGTGAGGGCCTGCATCCAGCCGAGCCCGGCCGCGGTGCCGGCGGCCGGCTTGTACTCGCAGCCGATCCAGCCGGCGTAGCCGATGCGGTCGAGGTGCGCGAACAGGAAGCGGTAGTTGATCTCGCCGCTGCCGGGTTCGTTGCGCCCCGGGTTGTCGGCGAGCTGGATGTGCGCGATGCGCGGCAGATGCTTCTGCACCGTCGCGGCCAGCTCGCCTTCCATGCGCTGCGCGTGGTAGATGTCGTACTGGACGAAGGCGTTGTCGGCGCCGACCTCGTCCAGGATCGACACCGCCTGCGCGGTGCGGTTCAGGTAGAAGCCGGGGATGTCGAAGGTGTTGATCGGCTCGATCAGCAGCTTCAGCCCGGCCCGCTTCAGCTCGCCGGCCGCGTACCGCAGGTTCGCGACGAAGGTGCGGCGCAGCGTCGCTTCGTCGACGCCTGCCGGCGCCTTGCCGGCCAGGCAGTTCAGCTGCGGCACCCCGAGCGCGGTGGCGTACTCGATCGCGCGGCCGACGCCGCTGCGGAATTCGTCGACCCGCGCCGGGTCGCAGGCCAGGCCGCGGTCGCCTGCGTCCCAGTTGCCGGCCGGCAGGTTGTGCAGCACCAGCTGCAGTCCGTGGCCCTGCAGCCGCGCCTTGATCTCGGCCGCGGGCCAGGCATAGGGAAACAGGAACTCCACCGCCCGGAAGCCGGCCTTCGCGGCGGCCTCGAAGCGGTCGAGGAAGTCGTGCTCGTTGAAGAGCATCGTCAGGTTGGCAGCGAACTTGGGCATCTCGGTCCTTCCATGTCTTCGGGCGGTGCTTCGCACCTTGACTTGGCTGCGCCAAGTTGAGGTGCGACGCTAGCCCTGCGGGCTAGTCCAGCATCGCGATCGCGGTCGGCACGTCGGCCTTGCCGCTGGCCAGCTCCTCGAACTCGACCACATTGTCGATCTCGGTGCCCATCGCGATGTTCGTCACCCGCTCGAGGATGATCTCGATCACCACCGGCACCTGGAACTCGGCCATCCAGGCCTCGGCCTGCCTGACCGCCGGCGCGATCTCCTCCTGCCGGTGCACGCGGATCGCCTTGCAGCCCAGGCCCTCGACCACCTTGACGTGGTCGACGCCGTAGCCCGAGGACGGTTCCGAGCTCGGCGTGTTGATGTTGTCGAAGGCGAGTTGCACGCAGTAGTCCATCTGGAAGCCGCGCTGACTCTGCCGGATCAGGCCGAGGTAGCTGTTGTTGACGACGATGTGGATGTAGGGCAGCTTGAACTGCGCGCCGACCGCCAGCTCCTCGAGCATGAACTGGAAGTCGTAGTCGCCCGACAGCGCGACCAGCTTCGCGCTCGGGTTCGCGACGCGCACGCCGAGCGCGGCCGGCACCGTCCAGCCCAGCGGCCCGGCCTGGCCGCAGTTGATCCAGCGCCGCGGGCCGTAGACGTGCAGGAACTGCGCCGCGGCGATCTGGCTCAGGCCGATCGTCGACACGTAGGTCACGTCCTTGCCGAAGGCGTTGTTCATGCACTGGTAGACGCGCTGCGGCTTCATCGGCACGTCGTCGTAGTTGGTCTTGCGCAGGTACTGCAGGTCGCCCTTTCGGCCCTGGCATTCGGCGACCCAGCCCGACCGGTCGCGCAGCCGGCCGGCGGCCTTCCACTCGCGCGCCACCTCGACGAACAACTGCAGCGCCGCCTTCGCGTCGGACACGATGCCGTAGTCCGGCGCGAACACGCGGCCGATCTGCGTCGGCTCGATGTCGACGTGGACGAACTGGCGGCCCTTGCAGTAGACCTCGGGGCTGCCGGTGTGGCGGTTGGCCCAGCGGTTGCCGATGCCGAGCACGAAGTCGCTCGCCAGCATGTTGGCGTTGCCGTAGCGGTGCGAGGTCTGCAGCCCGCACATGCCGGCCATCAGCGGGTGGTCGTCGGGGATCGTGCCCCAGCCCATCAGCGTCGGGATCACCGGCACGCCGGCGATCTCGGCGAACTGCACCAGCAGGTCCGAGCCGTCGGCGTTGACGATGCCGCCGCCGGCGACGATCAGCGGCCGCTCGGCCGCGTTCAGCATCTCGAGCGCCTTCTCGATCTGGCGCCGCGACGCCGCCGGCTTGTACACCGGCAGCGGCTCGTAGGTGTCGATGTCGAACTCGATCTCGGCCATCATCACGTCGAAGGGCAGGTCGATCAGCACCGGCCCCGGCCGGCCCGAGCGCATCAGGTGGAAAGCCTGCTGGAAGACGCGCGGCACCAACGCCGGCTCGAGCACGGTGGTCGCCCACTTGGTGACGGGCTTCGCGATCGCCGCGATGTCAACCGCCTGGAAGTCTTCCTTGTGCAGCCGGGCGCGCGGCGCCTGGCCGGTGATGCACAAGATCGGGATCGAGTCGGCGCCGGCCGAGTACAGCCCGGTGATCATGTCCGTGCCGGCCGGCCCCGAGGTGCCGATGCACACGCCGATGTTGCCGGCCTTGGCGCGGGTGTAGCCCTCGGCCATGTGCGACGCGCCCTCGACGTGGCGCGCGAGCACGTGGGCGATCGTCTGCCGCTCGCGCAGCTGTGCGTACAGCGGGTTGATCGCGGCGCCGGGCACGCCGAAGGCCTGGGTCACGCCTTCCTTCTCCATCACCAGCACGGCGGCCATCGCGGCCTTCATCTTTGCCATCGGGGTCTCCTCGATTCGATGGCCGCGATCGTCGCCGCCGGGCGGTGCTTTGTGAAGCCGCGCGCACGGATATTTGCTATTCCGCCGAAGAATGGCGCCCCGGTCGGGCGTCAGGCCGAGCCTGCGGCCGCCGGCGCCGCCGGGCATCGCCCGGCATCGAACGGCGGCGGGGCCGCTACAGTCGCCGCATGGACACCGTCGCCGGGCTGCAGCTCTTCATCCGCGTCGTCGAGACCGGCAGCTTCAGCAAGGCCTCGGCCGACCTGGGGCTGACCCAGCCGACCGCGACCAAGCACGTGGCCGCGCTCGAGGCCCGGCTCGGCGCGCGGCTGTTCCACCGCAGCACGCGCGGCGTGACGCCGACCGAGGTCGGCGCGGCCTACTACGAGAAGTGCAAGGCGATCGTGCACGAGCTCGAGGAAGCCGACAACCTGGCCGCGTTGCTGCAGGCGCGCGTGCAGGGCAGCCTGCGCATCAGCACCTCGGTCGCCTTCGGCCGGCGCGTGCTGACGCCGCTGGTGCTGCGCTACATGCGCGAGCACCCCGGCGTGCAGATCGACCTGAGCTTCGACGACCGCTACGCCAACCTGGTCGAGCAGGGCATCGACGTCGCGATCCGCATGGGTCGGCTGGCCGATTCGGCGCTCGGCGCGCGCTACCTGGGCGTGAACCCGTGGGTGCTGGTCGGCTCGGCCGACTATCTCGCGCGCCGCGGCGTGCCGGCGGCGCCGGCGGCGCTGAGCGCGCACGACGCGCTGATCTACAGCAGCGTGCAAGGCGACGAGCGCTGGCACTTCGGCGGCGCCGACGGCCGTACGCTGCAGGTGCCGGTGAAGGGCCCGCTGCGCAGCAACAACCTGTCGGCGCTGCTCGCCGCGGCTGTCGCGGGCCTCGGGCTCGCGGCGCTGCCGTGGTACGTCGCGCACGACGCGGTGCGCGCGGGCGCGGTGCGGCCGCTGCTGACCGAGTGGACCCTGCCGTCGCAGGAGATCCACGCCGTGTTCAGCTCACCGCGGCTGGTGCCGGTGAAGGTGAGCAGCTTCGTCGACTACCTGCTGCCGTGCTTCGCCGCCGAATGGTGGACGCGCGAGGCCGCCGCCGGCTGACCCACCGGCAGCGCGGCCCGCGCGTTCAGCCGGTCATCCCCTTCAGCACCCGCACCGTCTCGACCACGGCCACATCGGGCGCGAGCGCAGTGTCGGCGATGTTGGCGACGACCTTCGACTCGTCGTGGTCGAGCTTGCCCGCCTGTGCCCAGACTTCGACCTTCGGCGCCGACAGGTAGACCGAGAACGAGTGGTGCTCCGAGCCCGGCCGCTCGCCGATCAGGTGCAGCAGCGCGCGCCGCGACGACTTATCGGAAACCTTGCCGTACAACACCTCGCCGGCGCGATAGCCGGCGCGCACGCGGCCCGACTTGCAGACGATGACCTCGGGCGCGACCTTCCAGCCCTCCTTCTCGAGTGCCTGGCGCAGTTTCGGCAGGAACACGTCGACGTGGCCCGGGTCGGTGATCGCGTTGCCGTTCAGTCCGTCGGAGACCATGATCTGCAGGTCGAACCTGTCCCCGTGGGCGTCGCGCAGCTTCTCGAGCACCGGCAGCGCCGCCGGGTTGATGGCCTCGCCCGACGGCGGGTGCAGGATGTAGTCGTCGCGGTTGGCCGACAGTGTCGAGATCGCCACCGCAGGGGCCACCTTCTGCGGGAAGTCTTCCGGCAGCACGGTGTAGATCATCTTCTTGCCGTCGTCGACCAGGTCGCGGATGGTCTTGTCGAGCTTGGGCTCGAGGTTCCACGGCTTCTCGCCGTGGCCCTCGGCGATCCAGACGCCGTGGCTGCGAACGGCGGCGAGCTTCGCATCGGCCTCGGCCATGATGGCCGCGTCGCTGCGCTTGTCGCCCTTGGCGCGACGGTACTGCAGGAACACCCACTTCGGGTCGCCGTAGTGCGGGCCCGGCGAGCCGTCGGCCTGGACCACGCCGAGCCGCTGGTAGAAGGCCCACATCGCGTCGTTGACCTTGTAGCCGAACTGATGGCGGATGCGCACGTGGTCCTGGCTGGCGGTGGTCAGGTACGACAGCATCGGGTCGTTCTTGGTCGGCAGTGCCATCAGGTATGCCGGGTTCGCCGGCATGATCCGGTCGATGCACCAGTCGAGGTCGTCCAGACCCACCGACATGTGCAGCGTCGAGCAGATGTCCAGCCCGATCGGCAGGCCGTGCAGCTTGCCCATCGCGATGTCTTCGAGGCAGCAGCGCACCAGCTGCTCCTTCGTGCGGAACACCTCGGGGCCGATGAAGCCGGCGACGTCGTTCACGATCACCCACGCCGGGCCGCCGCGCGCCTGCGCGACCTTCTGCTTCAACGCCCGCGCGAAGCCGTACTTGCGCGCCTCGTGGATCACCATGTCGAAGCCGGCGCCGGCGCCGTTGGTCGCGTCCGCACCTTGGCCCGTCTCGAAGTACAGCCCGTACGGGCCGGTGCGCGCCGCGGCGTGCTTCAGCATCTTGTCGACGGTGACGTCGAAGGTCGCGTTGGCCTGCACCGTGCTGCCCAGGCTCTGGAACCACAGCGCGGTCGAGCCGGGAAACTCCTTCTCGACGGCCGCTTGCGCGTCGATGTGCGCCAGGCAGCAGTGCGGCATCGTGCCTTCGAGCTTGAAGGCCTTCAGCACGTCCTGCAGCGCGCGCTCGATGCCGGCGATCTTCGCCGTCTCGCCCGACACCGGGTTGTTGCCGAGCACGACGTCGCCGACCGCGTACGAGAAGCTGTCGAACACCTGCCAGACGATGTCGTCGGGGTCGTCGGTCGGCGAGTTCGGCTGCACGCGCGCACCCATGTAGCCTTTGGCGCCGACCTTCGAGCCGGGCAGCGGGTTGAACACCGTCTGGCCGACCTTCGTCAGCTCGGCGTTGTCCATCAGCTTGACGACGATGCCGATCACGTCGCTCGGCAGCCCCGGCATCACGGTCTTGATCTGGTCTTCGGGCTGGCTCAGCAGGAAGGTCTTCAGCTCGGCCATCGTCCAGCCGCGGATGCGGTCGAGCGCCGCCTTGTCGGTGGTCTGCACGATCAGCTCGTAGACCGCGTCGTTCAGCATCGGCCGGTCGGCGAGGTCGCCGACCTTGGTGTTGGCGATCAGCGTTCGCGCGTTGATGCGGGTGGCCGGCGTGTCGGCGCTGATGCCGAGCGCCTCGTCGCCTTCCTTGAACTCGTTGGCCGAGCCGATGACCGCCTTGAAGAAGTCGTGGTCGAACTTGCCGCGCTTGCGCGTGACGTAGGCGACCACGTCCTCGCCCGGCGCGACCTCGGCGATCGACACCTTCGGCGGCGACTCGGTGGTCGGCACCTGCGCCGGCGCCGCCGTCTGTTCGGGCGGCTTGGCGCGGTCGCAACCGGCCAGGGCCAGCACCGCGCCGCCGGCGGTCAGGACGATGAACCGGCGCCGGCCGAGCCGGTCCACCAGGGCGGTTGCGTACGAACCGCATGCGTGACGCGAAGCATGCATGGCAGCCTCCTTGCGCCCATATGAGGGAAACAGTCTGCGCCTCCGGCGGCGGCACGTCCAGGGGAACGCCTCATTCGGATTGGGGATGCGGCGGCTTCGCGGGATCGTCGCCGCCGTCCCCGGCCCGAAGCGGCCGTACGACGCCGGGTGACGTCCCGAAGCGGCTATCGTCGCGCCACGTCCCGCCCGGTGCCCCGCCATGCCCACCCTGACCGAACGCCTCGCCCCCCTCTACACCGGCGCCGTGCACGACGTGCTGCGCGCGATGGGTCACGAGCACGCCGTGCTGCCGCCGCAGATCAAGTCGATCGCGCCCGGGCAGAAGCTCGCCGGGCCGGTGTGGACGGTGGCCGGCCACATCGACCGCAGCCAGAGCCGGCACGACTGCCTGCTCGGCTGGTGCACGCTGCTTTCGAAGGCGCCGGCCGGGCACGTGGTGGTGTGCCAGCCGCACAACCACGAGGTCGCGCTGATGGGCGAGCTGTCGGCGCAGACGCTGGCCGCGCGCGGCGTGCTCGGCTACGTGGTCGACGGCGGCTCGCGCGACACCGACCTGGTGCTGCAGCAGGGCTTCCCGGTGTTCTGCGCGTTCCTGACGCCGTCGGACATCGTCGCGCGCTGGATCCCGCATGCCTTCGGCGAGGCGATCGACATCGGCGGCGTGACGATCCGCACCGGCGACTGGCTGCTCGGCGACCGCGACGGCGTGGTCATCATCCCGGCCGCGATCGCCGAGGAGGTGGTGGCCAAGACCGAGGAGGTGGTGGCCACCGAGAGCGACATGCGGCGCGCGCTGGTCGCCGGCATGGACCCGGTGCAGGCCTATCTGAAGTACGGCAAGTTCTGATGTGCACTCGGGGAGGTTCGTTTTCGGCCCTGAGCGGTACTTCGTCGTCGCGATGAAAGCAGCCACTGCGGCGCTTCAACGCGGCGCACGGGGCCGCCGACGGGGTGGCCAACTCCGTTCAGCCAAATTCTCATTCACTCCGTTGGCCACCCCGCCGTCGGCCCGTTCGGCGGTGCGCCCACGCCGCTCCTGTCCGTTCGGGTGAAGCGTCTTGTCGGTGGTGCCGGAGCGCGCAGGTGGTGCCGGCAAAGCCGAGCAGGGGGCGGCCGACGGAGTGAATAGGAATTTGGCTGAACGGAGTCGGCTGCCCCCTGCTCGGCTTTGCCTCTCGGTCGCAACAGCGGCGCAACAAGAAGAGCTGACCTTCCGAACAGCAGCTCCGGGCCGAGAGCGAACTTCCTGCTCCGAACGACCGAACTCGCTTCGCGATCACCCGACGAGCCGCGCCCGCAACTCGGTCTTCAGCACCTTGCCGTAGTTGTTCTTCGGCAGCGCGTCGACGAACAGGTAGCGCTTCGGCCGCTTGAAGCGCGCGATCCGGTCCAGGCAGTGCGCGTCGAGCGCCGTGGCGTCGGCCACCGCGCCCGGCCGCAGCACGACGAAGGCGACGACCACCTCGCCCCACTCCGCATCCGGCGCGCCGACCACCGCGGCCTCCGCGACGCCGGGCGCGGTGAGCAGCACCTCCTCGACCTCGCGCGGGTAGATGTTCGAGCCGCCGCTGATCAGCAGGTCCTTGCTGCGGTCCTTCAGCGTCAGGAAGCCGTCCGCGTCGAGGCAGCCGACGTCGCCGGTCCACAGCCAGCCGTCGCGCACCGCCGCAGCGGTGGCTTCGGGGTTGCGCCAGTAGCCGGCCATCACGGTGTCGCCGCGAACCAGCACCTCGCCGATCTCGCCCGGCGGCAGCGCACGGCCCTGCGCATCGGCCACGCGCACCTGGACCGGCGTCTGCGCCACGCCCACCGACGCCCGCCGCTCCCGGGCGCGCGGATGCGCGTCGTCGGCCAGATGCCGGCGCGACAGCGCGGTCGCGACCATCGGCGTCTCGCCCTGGCCGTAGATCTGCACGAAGCGAGGCCCGAGCACGCGCAGCGCGCGTTCGATGTCGGCCAGGTACATCGGCGCGCCGCCGTAGACGATGGTCTTGAACGCGGCCGCGGCGTCGGCCGGCGTCAGCCCGGCGGCTTCGGCATGGTCGACCAGGCGCTTGACGATCGTCGGCGCGGCGAAGGTGCTGAGCGGCCCGAGCGCGCGGCCGAGCGCGAACAGTTCGGCCGGATCGACGCCGCCGCTGGCCGGCAGCGCGTGGCGCGCACCGGCCATCAGGTGCGGGATCGCGTAGATGCCGCAGCCGTGCGACATCGGCGCGGCGTAGACGATCGCATCGTCGGGCGCGATCGGGTCGACGTCGACGAAGTAGCCGAGCCCCATCGTCATCAGGTTGCGCTGCGTCAGCATCACGCCCTTCGGCCGGCCGGTGGTGCCGCTGGTGTAGAACAGCCACGCCAGATCGTCCGGCGCGCGCGGCACCGGCTCGCCGATCGCGCCGCCGGCGAGCGGCGCGAGCAGCGCGTCGGCATCGGCCGACTCGGCGTCCACCTGGCGCTGCAGGCCGGCCAGCGGCCGGTCGGCCACGTCGCACGTGACGAAGGCCCAGCGCGCGCCGGCGTCGGCGACGATCCACTCGACCTCGGCCGGGTGCAGCTTGGCGTTCACCGGCACCACCGCCAGCCCGGCCCACCACGCGCCCCACAGCAGCTCGAGGTAGCGCGGGTGGTTGCGCATGAACAGCACGACCCGGTCGCCCGGCTCGAGCCCTTCGGCGTGCAGCCGCTGCGCCAGGCCGGCGCTGCGCGCGGCCCACTGCCCGTAGGTCGCCCACGGGCGCGGACCGTCGAAGATCGCGGTTCGGGCCGGGTCGAGCCGGGCCTGGCGCAGCAGAAGATGGGCAAGGCTCATCGCACCGACTCCTTCGACCGCGGCGGACGGCGGTCGGCCGCAGCATAGGGCCGCGTCCCTGAGCGCGGTCGCGAATGCATGACCTCGGGCATCATCGGCCGGGCCCGGTCGAGCCTCAGAATCCGGCCCGGACCCACCCGCCTTGCCCCGAGGACACCGAACCGTGCGCCTGCCCTTCTTCTACGGCTGGGTCATCGTCGCCGTCGGCTTCGTCAGCACCGGCATCGGCGTGAACGCGCGCACCGCGTTCTCGTTGCTCTTCCCGCCGATCCTGCTGGAGTTCGGCTGGGACCGCGGCGTCATCGCCGGCGCCTTCTCGTTCGGCTTCCTGGTCTCGATGGCACTGAGCCCGATGCTCGGCTGGCTGATGGACCGCCGCGGCCCGCGCGCGGTGATGGGCCTGGGCGTCGCGATGATGAGTTCGGGCCTGGTCCTCGCGGCCCAGGTGCGCGAACCCTGGCACCTGTACGCGACGCTCGGCGTGCTCGTCGGCGGCGGCAGCGTCTGCCTCGGCTACACCGGCTGGTCGCTGTTCCTGCCGAACTGGTTCGTGCGCCGGCGCGGGCTGGCGGTAAGCCTGGCCTTCGCCGGCGTGGGGCTCGGCTCGATCGTGCTGCTGCCGTGGATGCAGTTCTTCATGGACCGCACCGATTGGCGCACCGCCTGCGCGACGCTCGGCATCGTGCTGCTGGTGGCGCTGGCCCCGCTCGTGCTGCTGTTGCGCCGGCGGCCGCAGGAGATGGGCCTGCTGCCCGACGGCGACCCGCAGGCCGCTGCTGCCGCCGGCGCCGCCCGCGCCGCGGCGAACGTGGTCGACCCGGCCTGGGCGGCGGTGGACTGGACGCTGGCGCGCGCGGTCCGCACCGCGCGCTTCTGGTGGATCGCCTGCGCGTTCTTCAGCGGCGGCTTCGCCTGGTATTCGGTGCAGGTGCACCAGACCAAGTACCTGGTCGAGATCGGCTTCGCCGCGGCCGACGCGGCCTGGGCGCTGGGCTGGGTCGCGCTGATCGCGGTGCCGGGCCAGATCACGCTCGGCCACGTCTCCGACCGCATCGGCCGCGAATGGTCGTGGACCATCGGCTGCCTCGGCTTCGTCGTCTGCTACCTGGCGCTGATCGCGCTGCAGCACCGGCCGTCGCCGGCGCTGCTGGCGCTGATGGTGGTCGCGCAGGGCTTCCTCGGCTACGGCGTGACCTCGGTGATGGGCGCGATCGTGCTCGAGATCTTCCAGGGCCCGCGCTACGCGACGATCTTCGGCACGGTGATGGTCGCGCTGATGGCCGGCAGCGCGCTGGGACCCTGGCTCACCGGCGTGCTGCACGACGCGACGGGCAGCTACGCCGCGGCGTTCTGGATCGCGACCGGGCTGAGCGTGCTGTCGATCGCCGCGGTCTGGCTGGCGGCGCCGCGCAAGGTGCGGGTGGTCGCCGGCCGGGCCGAAGGGCTGGCGCGCGCGAAGGCGGTCTAGCCCGCCGACGCCGGTACCCCGCACCGCAATGCCGCCTGCGGCGACGAGGGCCGCGCGCCGGGCCGGACCTGCGCGGCGCGAACGCCGGCCGCATCGCCGAGACACCCCGCCGCCGCCTCGGCGCGTCGGGCGCATCGGCGAGAATCCCGGGTCGCCCGGACCGGCATCGCCGCCCGCGTTCATCCCGCCCGCCGTGTCCCGAACCGCCCCCACCCGCCGCCACGCGCCGCGCC
>JAFLDG010000529.1 GCA_017302495.1 Burkholderiales bacterium | reverse complement strand
CAGCTCGCGCAGCGGCGCGCTGCCGGCGGCCTGCGCATCGCGCGCCATCGCCTGCAGCAGCGCCGCGCTCTGGAAGGCGATGCTCTCCAGCGCCGCGCGCGCGATGTGCGCGACCGTGCTGCCGCGGCTCAGGCCGACGATCGCGCCGCGCGCGTCGGGCCGCCAGTACGGCGCGCCCAGGCCGGTGAAGGCCGGCACGAACATCACGCCGCCGGCGTCGGGCACGGATTCGGCCAGCGCCTGCACCTCGCGGCTGGCGTCGATCGCGCGCAGCCCGTCGCGCAGCCACTGCACGACCGCGCCGCCGACGAACACGCTGCCTTCGAGCGCGAACTGCGGCTGGGCGTCGGTCTGCGCGGCGGCGGTCGTGACCAGGCCGTTGGCCGAAGGCTGGAAGCGTTCGCCGGTGTGCATCAGCAGGAAGCAGCCGGTGCCGTAGGTGTTCTTCGCCAGCCCGGGCTCGAAGCAGGCCTGGCCGAAGAGCGCGGCCTGCTGGTCGCCGGCGATGCCGGCGATCGGGATCGGGCGGCCGAACAGCGCCGGGTCGGTATGGCCGTAGACGTGGCTCGACGCAAACACCTGCGGCAGCACGCTCGGCGGCACGTGCAGCGCGGCCAGCAGTTCACGGTCCCAGACGTTGTGGCGGATGTCGAACAGCATCGTGCGCGCCGCGTTGCTGACGTCGGTGGCGTGCACCGCGCCGGCGCTGAGCTTCCACAGCAGCCAGCTGTCGACCGTGCCGAAGGCCAGGTCGCCGTGCGCGGCGGCGATGTGCGCGCCGTTCACGTGGTCGAGCAGCCAGCGCAGTTTCGTGCCGGAGAAGTACGGGTCGATGCGCAGCCCGGTGGCGTGCTGCACCTGCGCTTCGAGGCCGGCGGCGCGCAGCTGCGCGCAGAAGGGCTCGGTGCGCCGGTCCTGCCAGACGATCGCGCGGTGCACCGGCTGGCCGGTGCGCCGGTTCCACAGCACGGTGGTCTCGCGCTGGTTGGTGATGGCGATCGCGGCGATGTCGGCGGCCTGCAGCCGGGCGCGCTGCAGCGCCTCGTGCGCGGTGGCGAGCTGGGTCGCCCAGATCTCGTCGGCGTCGTGCTCGACCCAGCCCGGCTGCGGGTAATGCTGGGTCAGCTCGCGCTGCGCCATCGCGACGATGCGGCCGGCCTCGTCGAAGACGATGCTGCGCGAACTGGAGGTGCCCTGGTCGAGGGCGAGGACGAAGGCCATGCGGGTTGTCTCCATGTACGGCTGCGGTCACGTGCCGTCGCCGTGGCGGCAATCTACCCGCAGCGGGCGTCCGCGGCCATCGGGGCCGCGCCGGGCCTACGATGCGCGCCCTTGCCTTGGAGTCCGCTGCCGCCGATGGGAACCGGAGTGCTGTTCGCGCTGGCCGCCGGCCTGATGTGGGGGCTGGTGTTCGTCGCGCCGCTTCTGCTGCCGGAGTACCCGGCGGCGCTGCAGTCCTTCGGCCGCTACCTGGCCTTCGGCCTGATCGCGCTGCCGCTGGCCTGGCTCGACCGCGCGCGGCTGGCGCGGCTGACGCGCGCCGACTGGATCGAGGCGGCCAAGCTCGCCGCGGTCGGCAACATCGTCTACTACCTGTTCCTCGCCGCCAGCATCCAGCGCGCCGGCGGCGCGCTGCCGACGATGATCATCGGCACGTTGCCGGTGGTGATCTCGATCACGTCGAACCTGCGCGACCACCGCCGCGACGGCCGGCTGCCCTGGCGCCGGCTGGCGCCGTCGCTGGCGCTGATCGGCGCCGGCATCGCGCTCGTCAACCACGCCGAACTCGCCGCGCTGCGCGCCGACCGCCAAGCCGAGGTCGCGCGCTATGCGCTCGGCGCCTTGCTCGCGCTCGGCGCGGTCGCCTGCTGGACCTGGTACCCGCTGCGCAACGCCGACTGGCTGCGCGCGCACGCCGACCGCTCGGGCAGCACCTGGGCCACCGCGCAGGGTGTGGCGACGCTGCCGCTGGCCACCGCCGGCATGCTCGGCTGGTGGGTCTGGGCGGCGGCCTCGGGCAGCGGCTTCGCGTGGCCGTTCGGCCCGCGCCCGGGCTTCTTCGTCGCGCTGATGGTCGTGATCGGGCTGTTCGCGTCGTGGCTCGGCACGCTGTGCTGGAACCAGGCGAGCCAGCGCCTGCCGACCACGCTCGTCGGCCAGCTGATCGTGTTCGAGACGCTGGCTGCGCTCGCCTATGCCTTCGCCTGGCGCGGCCGCCTGCCCGAGCCCGCGGTGGCGGCGGGCATCGCGTTGCTCGTCGCCGGCGTGCTGTGGGCGCTGCGGGTGCGGCCGGAGCCGCCGGTGGGGCATGGGGCCTGACGCGCGGTCGCATTCGTCGTATGCATCCGAAGGTTCACTCCCGGCCCGGAGCTGTCCTTCGTCGTTGTGACGAAAGCAGCCGCTGCGGCGCTTCAACGCGGCGCACGGGGCCGCCGACGGGGTGGCCAACTCCGTTCAGCCCAACTCTTATTCGCTCCGTCGGCCACCCCGTCGTCGGCCCGACCTGTGGTGTGCCTACGCCGCCCCCGTCCGTGCGAGCCAAGCGTCTTGTCGTTGCTGCCGGAGCGTGCAGCCGGTGCCGGCAAAGCCGAGCAGGGGGCGGCCGACGGAGTGAATAGTCCCTATCCCAATGAGTCTTGACGAATCGTGCGAAGACTTCAGCGCGTAGCGGCCATGGCCGGCACGATGTTGAATC
>JAFLDG010000528.1 GCA_017302495.1 Burkholderiales bacterium | reverse complement strand
ACCCGCCTCGGCCGCGCCGCCATCGCCGCAGCGTGCTCGATCACCCGATTCAACATCGTGCCGGCCATGGCCGCTACGCGCTGAAGTCTTCGCACGATTCGTCAAGACTCATTGGGATAGGGACTAGAATGGCTCGGACACCTGCCACCGGAGTGCGCCCGATGATCAGCCGCGAACCCACCCTCGAACGCCTGGCGACGGCGCAGGGGCTGCTGCTCGAGCCTTGCGGCCTCGACGAGGCGGCGCTGCAGCGGGCGCTGGCGACGATCGGCGAGCACCGGGTCGACGACGCCGACCTGTACTTCCAGAGCACCCGCCACGAGAGCTGGAGCCTGGAGGAAGGCATCGTCAAGAGCGGCAGCTTCGGCATCGACCAGGGCGTGGGCGTGCGCGCGGTCGCCGGCGAGAAGACCGCCTTCGCCTACTCGGACGAGCTGTCGGAGGGCGCGCTGCTCGATGCCGCGCGCACGGTGCGCACGATCGCCGCCGCGGGCCAGAGCCGGCGCGTGAAGCTCGCACCGAAGGTGGCCGGCAGCCGCGCGCTGTACGCACCGACCGACCCGATCGGCACGCTGGACAGCGCGCAGAAGGTCGCGCTGCTGGAGAAGGTCGAGCGCCTGGCGCGCGCCCGCGACCCGCGCATCGTGCAGGTGATGGCCAGCCTGGCCGCCGAGCACGACGTGGTGCTGGTGGCGCGCGCCGACGGCACCCGCGCCGCCGACGTGCGGCCGCTGGTGCGCGTGTCGGTGACGGTGATCGCCGAGCAGGACGGCCGGCGCGAGGTCGGCAACGGCGGCGGCGGCGGCCGCTTCGGCCTGGGTTACTTCCAGGACGAGCGGCTGGCGGCCTACGTCGAGCAGGCGGTGAACGCGGCGCTGACCAACCTCGAGTCGCGGCCGGCGCCGGCCGGCGAGATGAGCGTCGTGCTCGGTCCGGGCTGGCCCGGCGTGCTGCTGCACGAGGCGGTGGGCCACGGGCTGGAGGGCGACTTCAATCGCAAGGGATCGTCCACCTTCGCCGGCCGCATCGGCCAGCGCGTCGCGGCCAAGGGCGTGACCGTGCTCGACGACGGCACGATCGCCGACCGCCGCGGCTCGCTGAACGTCGACGACGAGGGCCAGCCGACGCAGCGCAACGTGCTGATCGAGGACGGCATCCTGAAGGGCTATCTCCAGGACGCGATGAACGCGCGGCTGATGCGCGTCAAGCCCACCGGCAACGGCCGGCGCGAGAGCTACGCGCACGTGCCGATGCCGCGCATGACCAACACCTACATGCTCGGCGGCACGCGGCCGAAGGACGAGATCATCGCCAGCCTGAAGCGCGGCCTGTACGCGGTGAACTTCGGCGGCGGTCAGGTCGACATCACCAGCGGCAAGTTCGTGTTCTCGGCGAGCGAGGCGTTCTGGGTCGAGAACGGCCGCATCCAGTACCCGGTGAAGGGCGCGACGCTGATCGGCATCGGCCCGGAAGCGCTGACGCACGTGAGCCTGATCGGCAACGACCTGCAGCTCGACACCGGTGTCGGCGTCTGCGGCAAGGACGGCCAGAGCGTGCCGGTGGGCGTCGGCCAGCCGACGCTGCGCATCGACCGCATGACCGTCGGCGGGACAGCCTGAGGACTTGCGGACGTGCCTGCGCACGTCCGCAAGCTTCAGGCTGGCCCCGAGCTCTGCGAGGGGCGGCTTGAGGACATGAACACGTGCCTGCGCATGTGTTCGTGCTGCACGCCGGCGAGGCGCTCTGCGACGAGCGGCCCGAGGACTTGCAGACGTGCCCGCGCCCGTCCGCAGGCTGAACGCCGGCGGCGCGCGGCCCGAGCCCGCCCGCCCGCGGCCCCACCCTCAGCCCATCCCCTCCCCGAGCCAGCTCGCGAAGCCGGCCGACGGGTCCGGCTCGCCGCTCGGCCTGGCGATCCCGCTGCAACGCAGCACCGGCGCGCCGTCGGCGTCGAAGCGGCCCTGGCAGAAGACCAGGCTGCGCGTGCGCCGCAGCACGTCGAGCCGGCCCTCGAGCCACGAACCCTCGGGCGCCGGGCCGACGAAATCGCAGCTCAGGCTGACGGTCAGCATGTAGCGCGTGTCGCCGGTCTGCGCGCTGGCGCCGAGCACCAGCAGCATGTCCGCGAGCGTGCCCAACATGCCGCCGTGGCAGGTGCCGGCCGGGTTGCAGTGCCGACGTTCGACGCGCAGGCCGAGCAGCAGGCGGTCGCCGTCGCGCCGGCCGTAGAGCGGGCCGCAGGCGTCGATGTACGGGTTCGGGCGCAGGCGGAGCGGAGCAAAACCGGCAGGCAGGTTCGCGGACATGGTCGGGCACCGGAGCGCGGCGGGCGGCTGCGTCGAAGCGTCGCATGTTAGGGTCCCGCCCCGCCCCCGACCCGCAGGCCGCCGCGATGCAGATGGTCCACGACACCCGCCATGCCCTGGCCACGATCGACGCCGCCGGCATCGGCACGCTGTGCCTGCGCGACGCCGGGGCGCTCAACATCGTCGGCCGCGCGGCGATCGGCGAACTGACCGACGCGCTGCGCACGCTCGGCGCCGAGCCGCGGCTGCGCGTGCTGGTCTTGCGCGGCGCCGGCGAGCGCGCCTTCATCGGCGGCGCCGACATCGCCGAGATGGCCGAGCTGACGCCGGACACGGCACAGGGCTTCATCCGCGCGCTGGCCGGGCTGTGCGACGCGGTGCGGGCGCTGCCGGTG
>JAFLDG010000527.1 GCA_017302495.1 Burkholderiales bacterium | reverse complement strand
ACACGGCGACGGCGGCATGCCGCGCGACCCGGTGCGCGCCGCCGAGCTGTACTGCCGCGCCGCACGCTACGGCGACGCCGAGTCGCAGTTCAACCTGGCCTGGATGCTGACCAACGGGCGCGGCATCGAGCGCGACGACGCCCAGGCCGCGCACCTGTTCGCCGCCGCCGCCGAGCAGGGGCTGCCGCAGGCGCAGAACATGGCCGCTTCGATGGGCACGCCGCGCGGTGACCCGCCGGCCTGCCTGCGCCAGCCGGAAGAAGACCGGCTCGTGGCCGCCGCGCCCGCGGTGCCGGCCCCGACCGCTGCCGCGGCGGCCCGGCGCGCGTCGCCGCCCTCCCCGCCGCCGCTGCAGCCGCCGCCGAACGCGCCGACGCCGATCGTCAATTTCGTCAAGGTGATCGCGCCGGACTACAAGCTCGACCCGCAGTTCGTGCTGGCGATCATCGCCACCGAATCGAACTTCAACGCCTTTGCGGTGTCGCCGAAGAACGCGCAGGGGCTGATGCAGCTGATCCCCGATACCGCGGCCCGCTTCGGCGTGCGCAATGCGATGGACCCGGCGCAGAACATGCATGGCGGCATGGCCTACCTGCGCTGGCTGATGGCGTATTTCGAGGGCGACGTCGCCCTCGTCGCGGCCGCCTACAACGCCGGCGAGCGCGCGGTCGAGCGCTACCTCGGCGTGCCGCCCTACGCCGAGACGCGCAACTACGTGCGCCGCATCGTCGCGTCGATGGGCGGGCGGCAGCGCTTGCCCTTCGACCCGGCGGCGACCGCGCCGTCCGAGCGCATGGGGCTGATCCGCCCGCTGCTCGCGGCGCGCTGACAACGGTCCGGCGCTCCAGCCTGCAACAGCCCTGCTCCAAACTGGCGGAATCGCCGGCCGCCTTGCGCGATGTCAAGCGCCGGCGGCGGCCCAGGCCCGAGGCTCGGCACCGGTGACGCACCGATGCGTCGTTTTCCCGGTGATCCAAACATGAACCGACTCGTTTCCCTGGCGGCAGTCGCCGCCCTCATGGCCGCCGCGCTGCCGGCGCGGGCCGACAAGCACGACGACGCGATGCGCGCGCTGGCCGCGAAGTCGGGCTGCACCGCCTGCCATCAGGTCGACCCCGGGGCCAAGGGGCCCGACGGCCTGGCGCCGGTCGGCCCCGCTTGGCGCGACGTGGCCGCCAAGTACAAGGGCCAGAAGGGTGCGAACGAGGCGCTGGTGCACACCGTGCTCACCGGCTCGAGCCCTTACGACAGCCACTGGAAGGGCAAGGTGTCGGGCCTGGCGATGCCGCCGAACAAGGTCGCGATCTCCGAGCCCGACGCGAAGAAGCTGGTCAGCTGGATCCTGGCGCTCGGCCCGGCGAAGTAGCCGGCCGGCGGCGCCGGCGCGCCGGCGCGGCAACCGCGTCGGCGGGTGCGTCCAGCGCCGCTTCGGCCTGGCGCAGGATGCGGTCGAGCCGGTCGGCCAGCTTCTCGGTCGTCAGCTGCTCGCGGAAGCGCTCGACCATCAGCGCCAGGCTGAACGGGCTCGGCGCGCGCAGGTCGACATGCACCGGCCGCAGCCGGCGCATGCGGGCCAGCGCGGCGCGCAGACGGCCGATCTCCAGTTCCTGCGCGAGCACCTCGGCGTCGGCCTGGCCGAGCAGCCGGTTGCCGGGGTCGTGCTTGCGGAAGACCTCGAAGAACAGGCTCGACGACGCCTGCAGCTGGCGCGTGCTCTTCGGCGCGCCCGGGTAGCCGCCGAACACCAGCCCGGCGACACGCGCGATCTCGCGGAAGCGCCGCTGCGCCAGCTCGCCCGAGTTCAGGCTGGCGAGCACGTCGGGCAGCAGCGCGCGGCCGTCGAACAGCGAGCCGTCGTCGAGCGCGGCCGCGTCCGGCGCTTCGGCGGCGAGCAGTTCGAAACCGTAGTCGTTGACGCTCAAGGAGAAGGTGTTGGGCCTGGCCCGCGCCAGCCGCCAGGCGAACAGCGACGCCAGCCCGAGGTGCACGAGCCGCCCGGCGAACGGGTAGAAGAACAGGTGGTGGCCCTCGCGCGAGCGGAAGCGCTCGACCAGCAGCGTCGCCGGCGTCGGCAGCGCCGACAGCTTCGCCTGCGCGCGCAGCATCGGCCCGGCGCTCTTCAGCTCCGGCTCCAGCCAGTCGCCCTGCGCGCAGCCGGCCAGCACCTCGAGCGTGGCGTCGGCCAGCTCGCTCGACAGCGGCATGCGCCCGCCGCTCCAGGCCGGCACGATGCCGCGCCTGCCCGGCGCCTTGCGCACGTAGGCGGCCATGTCCTGCGTGCGCACGTACTCGAGCACGCGGCCGCCGAAGACGAAGCAGTCGCCGGGCTTCAGCCGGCCGATGAAGCTCTCCTCGATCTGCCCGAGCGCACCGCCGGTCAGCCACTTCACCTGCATCGACGCGTCGGCAACGATCGTGCCCACCTGCAGCCGGTGCCGCAGCGCGATGCCGCGGTCGGTGACGACATGGCGGCCGTCGGCGCCGACGACGACGCGGCGGTACTCGGGATAGGCGCGCAGGCTCGCGCCGCCGCGCACGACGAAGTCCAGCGCCCAGGCCCAGGCCTCGGCGCTCAAGGCGCGGTAGCTCCACGCGCTGCGCACCTCGGCCAGCAGCTCGTCGGCATCGAAGCCGCCGCCGAGCGCGACGCTGACCAGGTGCTGCACCAGCACGTCCAGCGGCGCCTCGGGCGGCACGCGCGCCTCGACCCGGCC
>JAFLDG010000526.1 GCA_017302495.1 Burkholderiales bacterium | reverse complement strand
CGATTCGCTGACCGTGCGCCGCGTCACGCAGCGCCTGCTGGCGCGGGAAGGCTACCGGGTCGCGCTCGCGAAGGACGGTCTCGATGCGCTGGAAAAGCTCGCCGAGGAGCTGCCCGCGGTCGTGCTGTCGGACATCGAGATGCCGCGCATGGACGGCTTCGACCTGGTGCGCAACATGCGCTCCGACCCGCGGCTGGCGCCGCTGCCGGTGGTGATGATCACGTCGCGCATCGCGCAGAAGCACCGCGACTACGCGGCGCAGCTCGGCGTCAACCACTACCTCGGCAAGCCGTACTCGGAAGAGGAGCTGCTGGCGCTGGTCGCGCGTTACGTGCAGGAGGCGGCCGCGGCCTGAGCCGCGGCCGCGGCGGGCGCGCCGGCGTCAGCGCGCGTCCTTCACCACGGCGTAGCGCTGCAGCGTGCGCGCCCGCGCCGCGGCGTGGTCGACGATCGGCGCCGGATAGTCCACGCCGAGCCGGACGCCGGCCGCGGCCAGGTCGGCCGGCCGCGCCAGCCACGGCGCGTGGATCAGCTTGTCGGGCAGGCGGGCCAGCGCCGGCAGGTAGCGCCGGATGAACTTGCCGGTGGGGTCGAACTTCTGGCTCTGCGTCACCGGGTTGAAGACCCGGAACCAGGGCTGCGCGTCGCAGCCGGTCGAGGCCGCCCACTGCCAGCCGCCGTTGTTCGCGGCGAGGTCGAAGTCGTTCAGCTTCTCGGCGAAGCAGGCTTCGCCGCGGCGCCAGTCGATGCCCAGATCCTTGACCAGGAAGCTCGCCGTCACCATGCGCAGCCGGTTGTGCATGTAGCCGGTCTCGTTGATCTGGTGCATCGCCGCGTCGACCAGCGGGTAGCCGGTGCGGCCCTGGGCCCAGGCCGCGAAGTGCTCGTCCGCCTGCCGGCCGTGCTCCCAGCGGATGCGGTCGTAGGCGGGGCGGAACGCGTGGCCGACGACGTGCGGATGGTGGTGCAGGATCTGGTGGTAGAAGTCGCGCCAGACCAGCTCCGACAGCCAGACCGCCGCGCCACGGTGGTCCGGACCGGCGTGCGCGCGCTGCCAGGCCTCGCGCGCGACCTGCCGGATCGACACCGTGCCGAAGCGCAGGTGGGTGCTCAGGTAGCTCGGGCCCTTGACCGCCGGGAAGTCGCGGGTCTCGTGGTAGCGGCCGATGCGCTCGGCGAGGAAGTCGCCCAGCAGTTCGGCCGCACCGGCACTGCCGCTCGGCAGCTTCAGCGCGTGCAGGTTGGTCGGCCGGAAGCCGATGTCGGCGAGCGCCGGCACCGGCGCCGCCAGTTCCGCCGGCAGCGGCGCCAGCGCGGCGGCATGGTGGGCCACCGGGTAGGCCTTCAGGTAGAACGGATCGATCTTCTTCAGCCAGGCCGAGCGGTACGGCGTGAACACGCCGTACGGCCCGCCGGCGGCGGTGAGCAGCTCGTCGCGCTCGAAGATCACGTGGTCCTTCGACGTGTGCAGCGCGATGCCGAGGTCGGCGAGCCGGCCGCGCACGCGGGCGTCGCGGGCGAGCGCGGCCGGATCGTCGTCGTGGTTGCAGTACACCGCCTGCACCGCCAGCCGCTGCGCCAGCGCCGGGATCTCGTCGCTCGCGCGGCCGTGGCGCACGATCAGCCCGCCGCCGTCGATGCCGTGCGACGCGGCGAGCGCGCGCAGTTGCGCCGCCAGCCCGACCAGGCTGTCGCGGATGAACTCGACACGCCGGTCGGCCCGGGGCAGCGGGTCGAGGATGTCGCGGTCGAGGACGAAGACGCACCAGACGCGGCGCGCGCCACGCAGCGCGTGGTACAGCGCGGCGTGGTCGTCGGCGCGCAGGTCGCGGCGGAACCAGACGAGCGCCTGTTCGGGGGGGCGGTTCATGGGAGCACCTTCGGGCGGCGCGCTGCGGACTTTGCCCTCGGGGCGGCCCGGCCGGCGCATGGCCCCGAAGTGTGCCGCCGGAATAAAATGGGCGCATGGGCGCCAGCACCTTGAACCTCGCGAACCAGTTCCTGATCGCGATGCCGGGCATGCTCGACGACAACTTCGCGGGCACGGTGGTCTACGTCTGCGAGCACAGCGACAAGGGCGCGCTCGGCTTGGTGATCAACAAGCCGATCGACATCAACCTGAAGAACCTGTTCGACAAGGTCGAGCTCGACCTGCAGCGCGAGGATCTCGGCCGCCAGCCGGTGTTCTTCGGCGGCCCGGTGCAGACCGAACGCGGCTTCGTGCTGCACGAGAAGCTGGCCGACGACGCGATCCGCTTCAACTCCACGCTGTCGGTGCCCGGCGGCCTGGAGATGACGACCAGCAAGGACGTGCTCGAGGCGCTGGCCGCCGGCGACGGGCCGAAGCGGATCCTGATCACGCTCGGCTACAGCGGCTGGTCGGCGGGCCAGCTCGAGGACGAACTCGGCCGCAACGGCTGGCTCACGGTCGACGCCGACCCGGCGGTGATCTTCGACACCCCGGTCGAGCAGCGTTACGAGCGCGCGTTGGCGCTGCTCGGCTTCGACCCGCGCATGCTGTCGCAAGAGGCGGGGCATGCATGACGGCGAGCGCCGTGCCGTCTGCCCGCCCCCCGCCGCCGACCTTCGTCGCCTTCGACTACGGCGCGCGGCGCATCGGCGTCGCGGTCGGCAACGCGCTGCTGAAGCGGGCCCGGCCGCTGCGCACGATCACGGCCGCGGGCGCCGCGCGCTTCGACGCGATCGCCGCGCTGCTGCGCGAGTGGC
>JAFLDG010000525.1 GCA_017302495.1 Burkholderiales bacterium | reverse complement strand
GGCGCCGCCGCCTCGCCGGCGGCGACGCGGCCGAACAGCCGGCGCAGCGTGGCCGCGAGCTTGTCCGGACTGACCGGCTTGGCCAGGAAGTCGTTCATGCCGGCCATCAGGCAGCGTTCTCGGGTCTGGGCGAAGGCGTCGGCGGTGAGCGCGATGATCGGCACGGTCGCGGCGGCGCCGTCGGGCAGCGCGCGGATCGCCAGGGTCGCGCCGACGCCGTCGAGCACCGGCATGTGCAGGTCCATCAGCACGACGTCGAAGCGGTGCTCGCGCAGCGCCCGCACCGCCTCCATGCCGTTGCCGGCGAAGATCGCCTCGTGGCCCATGCCCTCGAGCAGCGCGGCCATGTACTGGCGGTTGACCGGGTGGTCCTCGGCGACGAGCACGTGCAGCCGCGGCTCGGCCGGCACGGTGCCGGCGGCCGCCGGCACCGCACCCGGCGCCGCCGCCGGTACCGCGGCCGCCGGCACCCGGCGCAGCGGCAGGCGCACGGTGAAGCGGCTGCCTTCGCCGACGACGCTGTGGGCGGTGAGGTCGCCGCCCATCAGCCGGGCCAGGCTGCGCGAGATCTCGAGCCCCAGGCCGGTGCCGCCGTGGCGGCGCGAGCGCGACTCGTCGCCCTGGGCGAAACGCTGGAACAGCCGGTCGAGCGTGACCTGGTCCATGCCGATGCCGGTGTCGGTGACGACGAAGTCGAGCCGCTCGTCGCCGTTGCCGTCGCGCGCGCGATGCAGGTCGAGCACCACCGCGCCGCGGTCGGAGAACTTGACCGCGTTGTTCAGCAGGTTGAACAGGATCTGCTTGAGCCGGGTGCGGTCGGCGCGCACGAGCTCGGGCACGGCCGGGTCGGCATCGACATGCAGCGCCAGCGACTTCGCCTGCGCCTGCGGCCGCATCAGCGCCTCGACCTCGCGCAGCACCTCGCGCGGGTCCACCGGCTCCTCGGTCAGCGTGAGCCGGCCCGACTCGAGCAGCGACATGTCGAGCACGTCGTTGAGCACGGTCAGCAGGTGGTCGGCGCTCTCGGTGGCGGTGCGCAGGTAGTCGATCTGGCGCGCGTTCAGGCCGGTGTCGCGCAGCAGCGAGAGCATGCCGAGCAGGCCGTGGAAGGGCGTGCGGATCTCGTGGCTCATGTTCGCCAGGAACACGCTCTTCGCCTCGCTCGCGGCTTCGGCCTGGCGCCGCGCCTCGCGCAGGTGCGCGGTCAGGTCCACCAGCGCGCGCTGGCGCTGGTCGAGCAGCCGCAGCTGGCGCATCGCGACCAGGCCGAAGGCCAGCACCAGCGCCGACAGGAACAGCGTCATCAGCATGCCGTTGCGGTTGTGCCGCTGTACCGCCGCGTTGCGCTCGGCGATCTGGTCGCTGACGTGGTGCGCCGCCGTCACCGACAGGGTGTGGATCGGCTGGCCCAGGGCGAGCAAGGCCGGCTCGAGTTCGTGCAGCGCGGCCCGGTCCAGCGGCCGGCTCGGCTGCGGGCCGAGCACGGCATCGGCGCGCTCGATGAAGGCGAGCATCCGGTCGAGCGTGCCGCGGTAGTCGCTGTTGCCGACCATCAGGCGCGCGGCGCGTTCGTTGCGCAGCAGCTCGACCCGGCTGACCCAGATGTCGTAGCGCAGCTGCAGCGGTTCGCGCTCGAGGCGGCCGTCGTGGCTCAGCGTGCGCGCCCACTGCTCGCGCAGCCGCAGGTACTCGATCTCGATCTGGTACAGGCTGAGCGCGACGTAGTCGTCCTGGTAGACCACGGCCTGGCGCAGCACGCTGGACTGCTGCGTCTGCACCACGGCCACCGCCGCCAGCGCGAGCGCGAGCAGCACGCCGACGATGCCGAACAGCGTGAAGCGCCGCGGCGTCCCGGCCGCGGCGTCAGCCGCGCGCGCGAACCGGCGCCGCGGCGCGAGCGGGCCCGGCTCCGGCGCCGGGTCACCCGCGTCGGCCCGGTCGGCGCTCTCGGCCGCATGCGGCCCTGCCGTCTTGCTCGCTCCGGTCGGCAGCCCGGCCCCGGGCGCGGTCAGATCACCTCGAGGCTCTTCAGCTGCCATGCCGAGCGGCTGTAGTACACGGCGTTGCGCAACGCGGGCTCGCTGTCGAACGGATAGATGATGAACAGCGGACCCTTGTCGCGCACCGCCATCGGCCGGTCGTCGAGCAGCCGCGCGAGCACGACGCCGTAGCGCTGCACGTCGTCGTAGGGCAGATCGACGCGGTAGTCGTTGAGCGCGGTCGCCCGCAGCATCGTGCCTTGCGCGCCGCAGGCGGCGAGCACGTCGCGCAGCAGCGGCCCGGTGAACTTGCGCGGCTGCGAATACCACGGCGTGTTCGTGACGATGCTCTGCTGCGGCAGGCGCTCGAGCATCACCATGTCGAAGGCCGCCTGCCGCCCCGCATTCGGCATGCGCACCCGGCCGTGGACGGTGAGCACGACCGGGCCGCTCGGGGCCTCGAGCGCCCGCGCCGCCGGCAGCATGGACAGACCGGCGATCAGCAGGGCGAAACGGCGGCGCGTGGGCATCGGTCTCGGGGCGTCGGTGACGGTGGCGTCGGATTCTAGGTGCGACGGTCCGTCGCCGTGTTCTGCCGGGCCCTCGCCCGCCCCGGCATTCGGGGCCGGCGCCGGCGGCCGGCCGGATCGCGATGCCCAGCATCAGCCCCGCCCCGATGGCAGTCAACCCCCATACGTTCAGGAAATCGATGCCCGCCACCAGCGCGGCATTGGCCCCCATCCAATGGAAGAG
>JAFLDG010000524.1 GCA_017302495.1 Burkholderiales bacterium | reverse complement strand
CCGAACGCGGCGAGCGCCAGGCCGACGTCGGCGCGGCCGTGGATCGCGCTCGTCCACACCGGGTCGTACAGCGCGGCGCCGAGCACGCCGACCACCGCGGCGTTGATGCCGCCGAGCGCGCGCTGCACGGCCGCGCGCCGGCGCAGCAGCTCCCGGAACGGCAGGGCGCCGGCGACGAGCAGGAAGGCCGGCACGAAGATCGCGGCCAGCAGCACCAGGGCGCCGGCCCAGCCGCCGAGCGGCGCCGGCATCACCGCGCCGAGGTAGGCGGCGAAGGTGAACAGCGGCCCCGGTACGGCCTGCGCGGCGCCGCAGCCGGCCAGGAACAGGTCGTTGCTCACCCAGCCGTTCGACGAGAAGGCGCGCAGGGCAGGTCAGGCGCCGAAGTGCCTGCTGAAGTCCGAGCCCGACGCCGGGCGCATCGTGGTCGACAGCGAGACCACGCTGTCCGGCGTTCCGCCCGTGGCCTGGGCCTACCGGCTGGGCAACCGCAGCGCCATCGACTGGGTGCTGGACCAGCACAAGGAACGCAAGCCCAAGGACCCGACCATCCGCGAGAAGTTCGACACCTACCGCTTTGCCGACCACAAGGAGCGGGTGATCGACCTGCTGGCGCGCGTGACCCGGGTCAGCGTGGAGACCATGCGCCTCGTCGCTGAGCTGAAGGACGGGCCGCGCTCCTGACCGAACGGTCGCCCCACTCGGGAGTCCGACCCTGGAGGACGCGCCGCACGGCGCCTGGAGCACGACGCATAGCATTTGCGCTACACTGCGGCGCATGAAGACCTCCCAATTGCCCCCGGTGCGGGTCGAGCCTTCGGTCCGGCTGGAGATCGAGGCTGTCTTGCGCGAAGGCGAGAGCCTGTCGCAGTTCGTCGAGACGGCGGCGGTGCAGGCGGCGCGGCATCGAAAGGCGCAGGCAGAGTTCCTGGCCCGCGGACGGGCTTCGCTGGCCGAAGCCAAGCGCAGCGGCGAGTTCTACCCTGCCGACGAGGTCCTCGATGGCATGCGCGGGCGCTTGCAGTCGCGGATGCAAGCGTTGCGCAAGCGCAAGGGAACGGCCGGCGTGAAGGCGTGAACTTCACGGTCCGCTTCACGCGCCAGGCGCTGGAGGATCTGCAGCGGATCGAGGAGTTCCTGGTCGAGCTGGCTCTCGAACACGGCGACTTCGATCTGCCGCTGCGCGCCACCGACGCGAGCCGGCGCGAGCTGCGGATCCTCGAGACCAATCCCTACACCTGCCGCAAGGTGGGCAGCAACCCGCTGGAGCGCGAACTGGTCATCCCGTTCGGCGGCTCGGGCTACGTGGCCTTGTTCGAGATCGTCAGCGAACAAGAGGTCGCGGTTTCCGCGCTGCGCCACCAGCGCGAAGACGACTACCACTGACCGAGGCCCACGCCGCCGTTACAGCAGCGGATACGGCCGGTCGTCCGGGGTCTCGAGCGCGATCGCGCGGTACCAGTCCCAGCCGCGGCCCGGCGGGTAGCTGCCGGGGTCGCGCGGCTCGAGGTGGCGCACGATGTCGAAGTGGTTCACCTTGTGCCCCACCGGCTGCAGGTCCAGCCGCGCTGTGCCGCGGATGTGCGAGACGATCGAGCGGGCAATCAACATGTAGGCCCAGGGCGCGGCGCCGATGCCGTCGAGGCCGACGCCGGGGAAGTACAGGTCCGGCGCGTCCAGGCTGCGGAAGATGCAGCCGCAGCGGCGGCCCAGTTCGTTCACGCTGCCGATCGCGGCGATGGCGGGCACGTCGAACCAGCGCAGGTCGGTGCCGTAGCCGGTGCCCCACAGCAGCACGTCGACCTCGTGCCGGCTGCCGTCGGAAAGCCGGACATGGCCGCCGTCGATCGCCTGCACCGTGCCCGGGTGGCGCTGCAGCCGCGCGAAGTGCTCGATCATGAGCGGCCGGCCCGGGAACAGCTGGTCGTGCCGCACGTCCATCGGTCGCCCGGGCTGGATCGCCTGCAGCCCGAACTTCGCGTAGCGCGCGACCATGTCGGCGCCGAGGCGCGCGCTCTGCTCGGCCGCACTCAGGCCCTGCGCCTGCATCTTCGCGAACGGCCGGACGCTGGCCGTCGCCTTCGGCCGCAGCGTCGGCAGGAACCAGCGCAGCCCGCGGTAGACCCAGTCGATGCGCCGCGCGCCGTGCAGCAGGCCCTGCTCGATCAGGTCGAAGGCCGAAGCGCCGCCGCCGACCACCATCAGGTGGCGGTCGGCGAGGAGGGCCGGGTCGTGCAGTGCGGCGGCATGCCACTCCCGCACCCGGCTGTCGCGGCGCGCGACGGGCGGGATCAACGGCGTGTTGTGGCCGCCGCTGGCGGCGACCAGGTGGCGCGCGCGCAGCTCGCCCTGCGGCGTGTCCAGCACCCAAGCGCGGCCGTCGTGCCGGGCATGGCTGACCGGGCTGTCGCAGCGGATGCCGTCGTGCAGGCCGAAGCGGTCGGCCCAGGCCTGCAGGTTGCCCAGGATCTGCGGTTGCAGCGGCCCGGCCAGCGGCAGGCCGTCGATCGCCCACTCGACCGGACTGAACTGGATGTCCTGCCACGCCGGCAGCACCCGCCACAGCCCGCCGAGGCGCGGCCCGGCTTCGAGCACGAGCGCGTCCAGGCCGGCCGCGCGCGCGTAGGCCGACACTTCGTAGCGCGCCAGGCCGGCGTCGGCGGTCAGCGCGGTGATGCGGTCCAGCATGTCCCAGGCCGTGTCGTCGTCGGGCAGGCGCGGCGGGAACTTGGCGAA
>JAFLDG010000523.1 GCA_017302495.1 Burkholderiales bacterium | reverse complement strand
GAGGCGCTGGCCGCCGATGGGGCGGCGCACGGCCCGGTACGGGGCCGCTGCACCGCGGTTGCGCTGCTCGGGCGCGAGGGTCCGCGCTGGTCCCTGCGCCACCTGCTGCCGCTGCGCGGCGGCTGATGCCGGGTTCCAATCGATCGAGGGGACCAGGTCGGATCCCGCCACGAAGGAGAGAGACGCCGGCGGCGGGAGCCGTATATGGCTTGAAACGCTATATGTGGCAAGATGTGGGCATGGCGAAAGCCCGCCTGCTGCTGCGAACGCGGACCTCGGTTCATGGTGGAGTCGTCGAAATGACCGTCTGGAGTGTCCCGCTGCCGGTGCCGCCCTCGGAGCACGCGTTCAAGTACCGGCTGGTCTTCGTCCGCGGCGGGCAACGCATCGTCGGCTACGACAACGAGCGCGGCAAGGGCGATCACAAGCACCTCGGCGCGCGCGAACACCGATACCGGTTCGTCGATATCGATACCCTGGTGCGTGACTTCCTGCGCGATGTGGAGAATGCGGCATGACGGCATCCCGCAAGGTCCTGAACGTCAAGGTCGGTGAGACGCTGCAGCAGGCCGGCAGGCGCGCGGCAGACGCGATGCGCGCAGCGGCGGCCGGCCGATCGGTTGCGCCGTACTTCGGCGTCAGCTTCATGGAAGTCGGCCCCATGCTGGCCACCTTCACGCCGAAGCGCTGGGAGTTGATCGCCGCGCTGCGTGAAATCGGGCCGGTGACGGTGGCCGACCTGGCGCGGCATCTGGGGCGCCACTACAAGAACGTGCATGCCGACGTTCAGCAGCTGATCGAGTGGATGGCCGTGGAACGCGGCGACGACGGGCGCGTGAGCGTGCCCTGGGAGGAGATCGTCGTCGACTTGAGACTGCCCGAGCGGGTTGCCGCCTGAGGCGTACTGCGCGAGGTCGCGCTGCGGCCGCGAAACGCCGTCAAGGCCGGGGCCGATGAGGACACGAAAGCTGCCATCAGGGCGTCTGCGCGAACGGGAGGTTCAAGGATGGGCGGCAGCGCAGGGGCGCTGGCCGGCGCATCCGCATGGGGGTGGGCGCGCAGGACCTTCGAGCGGTCAGAGGAGCCAGGCAACATGCAGCCGGATCAGATCAGGCCAAGGATCCGTCGCCGCGCCTTCGGCGTGGTGTTGAGCGCCTCGCTGTTGCCGGCTCTGGAACCGGCACGGGCGCAGCCGGCAAAGTCGCGCATTGCCATCCCCTTGGGTGGCGAGCAGTTCCTCTATCTGGTCGATGCGCTCAAGCAGGGGATGCGCGAACAGGGCGTCCCCGACGGCAGCGTCGAGTACGACGTGGGATTCACCCAAGGTGAGGTGCAACGCGAGGAGCGCGTGGTCGCCGATCTGCTCGCTCGTCGCCCCGCCGCGATCGTGATCGCCGGTCCGCCCTTCGTCCGCGCCGCGCTGAAGTTGACGCGGACGGTTCCGATCTTGATGGCGAACGTTTCCAACCCTGTCGGGAATGGCTTCATCGACAGCCTGGCCCGACCCGGCGGCAACGTGACGGGGGTTGCGACGCTCTACGAGACGGTGCTCCCAAAGGTCGCCGAGGTTCTGGTGGAGATCGTCCCGTCGGCCTCCAGGATCGCCGTGCTCCTGAACGAGAACAGCCCTTCGACCGGTTCGTTCTGGCAGGCGGCCGAGGCCGCGCTGCGAACACTCGGCAAGACGCCGGTTCGCATGAAGGCCTCGTCCGAAGCTCAGGTCGGACAGGCCTTTGAAGAGATGCGGGAGGCTCGGGTTCAAACCGCCATCGTCGTCGCCGATGTCACCTTCGTTTCCCTGCGCGACCGAATCGCGGCCATGGCCAAGGCGTTGCAGATCCCGACGGCTTACGCCATGCGCGAGCATGTGCTGGCGGGTGGGCTGGTGTCCTACGGCCCCAGCCTGTCCGGCAACTTCCACGCCGCGGCCCGGTATGTCGCGCAGATCTTGAAGGGGGCAAGACCCGCCGAACTTCCGGTGGAACAGCCGACCCGGTCCGAGCTCGTCCTCAACCGAGGTGCGGCCCGTTCACTTGGCCTGACGATTCCGTCCTCCGTCATGCTGCGGGTGGACGAAGTCATCGAGTAAGCGTCCATCGCTGCCGCTCGGGGCCGACGAGCAGGCGCTCGAAGGGCCGGCGATCGACCCCGCCAGGACCACGGGCGGGTCGCACCTCGCGATGGCCAACGGCGGACGGTGAATCGACGGCCGCCGGCCGGCGCGCCGGGTGCCGTCGCAGCCCCCGCAGCGACGCTTGCCGCGACAACGATTGCCGCGGCAATCGATAATCGCCCGATGTCCGCTTTGCCGAAAGCCCCGCCGGCGCCGCGCTTCTACGCGGCGCGCAGCTACGTCGCCGGCGACAGCGTCGGCTACCTGCTGAACCGGGTCGTGGTGTCGATGCGGCGCGAGATCGAGCAGCGCATGGCCGCGCACGGGCTGACCGCGGCGCAGTGGTATCCGCTGTGGCGGCTGAAGATCGGCCGGCCGGGCAGCGCGCGCGAGCTGGCGCGCGACCTCGGCATCGACGCCGGCGCGATGACCCGGCTGATCGACCGGCTCGTCGCGAAGGGCCTGGTCGAGCGCCG
>JAFLDG010000522.1 GCA_017302495.1 Burkholderiales bacterium | reverse complement strand
GGTGCGGCTGCAGCCGCTGTGGCCGGGCGCGGCCGCGGCGCTCGGGCCGCTGGGCGCCGCGCTGCTCGGCCACGACGCGCTGGTCTATGCCGCACTGGCCGCGGTGCCGGCGGCGTGGTGGGCGCTGTTCCGCACCCGCTTCGGCCTGCGCTTGCGGGCGGTGGGCGAGCATGCGCGCATGGTCGACGCCGCCGGCGTGTCGGTACCGCGGCTGCGTTATGCGGCGCTCGGCCTGAACGGCGTGCTGTGCGGGCTGGCCGGCAGCTGGCTGGTGCTGGCGCAGAATGCCTCGTTCGTGCCGCAGATGACGGCGGGGCGGGGTTTCATGGCACTGGCGGCGATGATCTTCGGCAAGTGGCATCCGGTGGGCGCGCTCTGGGCCTGTTTGCTGTTCGGTTTCCTCGACGCGGTGGCGATCCGGCTGCAGGGCGTGGTGTTGCCGGGCATCGGCGAGGTGCCGGTGCCGGCGATCCAGGCACTGCCGTACCTGCTGACCGTGGTGCTGCTCGCCGGCTTCTTCGGCCGCGCGGTGGCGCCGGCCGAACTCGGCCGGCCGTACGTGAAGGCGCGCTGAGATGGCGGCGGGGACAGCGCTCGACGCGGCCGAGGTCCAGGCGCTGCTCGACGCGGCGCGGGCGGCGCGGGGCCGGGCCCATGCGCCGTACTCGCGGTTCCAGGTCGGCGCGGCGGTGCTCGACGAGCAGGGCCGCATCCACGCCGGCTGCAACGTCGAGAACGCCGCGTATCCGCAGGGCCTGTGTGCCGAGGCCGGCGCGCTCGCGGCGATGGTGCTGGCGGGCGGTCGGCAGGCGCGCGCGCTCGCGGTGGTCGGCCCGGGCCCGGGCTGGACCACGCCCTGCGGCGGCTGCCGGCAGAAACTGCGCGAGTTCGCCGCCGACGATGTGCCGGTGCTGATCGCCGACGGGCAGGGCGTGCAGGCGCGCTTCACGCTCGGCGAGTTGCTGCCGCATGCCTTCGGGCCGGACCATCTGGGGCCGGGATGAGCACGCGCCGGGCTGCCCCCAGCGCGCGAACCCCCTCGGGGGGCGGGCGCGCAGCGCCCTCGGGGCCGGCTTGAACACCGCGCTGCAGACCCTGCGCGAACGCGCGCCGGGCGCGAGGCCCGCGGTCGCGGTGCTGCTCGGCTCCGGCTGGGGCGGCTTCGTGCACCGGCTCGACGCGCCGCTGCGCATCGCCTATGCCGAACTGGCGGGCTTCCCGGGCGCGGGGGTGGCCGGCCATGCCGGCGAGCTCTGGCTCGGCCGCCTCGGCGGCACCGACCTCGCAGTGCTCGCCGGCCGCCAGCACGCGTACGAAGCCGGCCGCGCCGACGGCATGAAAGCCGCGCTGCGCGCGCTGCGCGACCTCGGCTGCGGCACGCTGGTGCAGACCAGCGCGGCCGGCAGCCTGCATGCGTCGATGCCGCCGGGCAGCCTGATGCTCGTTGCCGACCATCTGAACCTGGCCCAGCGCTCGCCGCTGGTCGGCGAGGGCGGCAGCGGACGCTTCGTGAACCTGGTGGATGCGTACGACCCCGCGCTGCGTGCACTCGCGCGCGACGCGGCGCAGCGTGGCGGGGCCGTGCTGCACGAAGGCGTCTACGCCTGGATGCTGGGCCCGCAGTTCGAGACACCGGCCGAGATCCGCATGCTGCGCGCGCTCGGCGCCGACGCGGTGGGCATGAGCACGGTGCCGGAGACGATCGCCGCGCGCTGGCTGGGCATGCGGGTGCTCGCGATCTCGCTGATCACGAACCTGGCCGCGGGCCTGTCGGCCGAGGAGTTGAGCCATGCGCACACGCTGGCGCAGGCGCGCGCGGCCGAGGCGACGGCGGTGGCGACGTTGGACGCCGTGGTCAGGGCGCTCGCGGCGCGCGCCGATTGACGGCGGCGTCGTTCACGGCGCGGCGGCGCCGCGCCCGGGCGGCTGCAACGCCGTCAGCGCCTGCAGGAACGCCACCAGCGCCGCCCGATCCGCCGCCGTGAGGGCCAGCGGCCGGATCAGCGGATCCTGCGCCGGGTCGTCCGGCGAGCCGCCGGCGGCGTAGTGGTCGATCACCTGCTCGAGCGTGTCGAACGAGCCGTCGTGCATGTAGGGCGCGGTCAGCGCGACGTTGCGCAGCGTCGGCGTGCGGATCGCGCGCAGGTCGGCCGCGCGCCGCGCGGCCGAGGTCGGGCCGATCGGGCACGCCGATGCGCGCGATCTCCTCGGGCGTCAACCGGGTCATGAGCCCCGGCACCAGCTGCACCGCCTGGTCCTGCCGCTGCCGCTCGCGGCTGCGCCAGGCCACGCCGACGTTGTGGAAGCCGTGGTCGGTGAACAGGCTGCCGCCCGGCCCGACCGGGTGGCAGCGGTCGCAGCCCTGCGCGCGGAAGACCTCGAAGCCGCGCCGCGCCGCCGCCGGCATCGCGCTCGCGTCGCCGCCGTAGTGCCAGCGGTCGAACGGCGAATCGCCGGCGAGCAGCGTGCGCTGGTAGGCGGCCAGCGCGGTCGCGATGCGCGCCGGCGTCGGCCGCGCATCGGCATAGGCGCGCACGAACAGCGCGCGCAGGCCCGGCAGCTTCGCCGTGCGCGCGACGAGCGCGGCGAGGTCGGGGTTGGCCATCTCGTCCGGGTGCAGCAGCAGCATCAGCGCCTGCTCCTCGAGGCTGCGCGCGCGGCCGTCGTGAAAGAA
>JAFLDG010000521.1 GCA_017302495.1 Burkholderiales bacterium | reverse complement strand
GCCGCAGGCGCTGCTGGTCAAGCAGGCGGGCGCGAAGGTCGAGCTGACGCTGCAGCGCGGCGCCGGCGCGGCGGCCGTGACGCGCCGGGTGCTGGTCAGCACGCTCGCCGACGAGGCCGCCGCACGCTACCGCGAGTGGGTCGAATCCAACCGCGCCTGGGTGCACGCGCAGTCCGGCGGCCGGGTCGGCTACCTGCACCTGCCGGACATGATGGCCGACGGCTTCGCCGAGTTCCACCGCTACTTCGGCACCGAGTGCGACCGCGACGCGCTGATCGTCGACCTGCGCTACAACCGCGGCGGCCATGTCTCCGAGCTGCTGCTGGAGAAGGTGGCGCGCAAGCGCATCGCCTACAACGTGCCGCGCTGGGGCCGGATCGCGCCGTACCCCGAGGAGTCGGCCGCCGGCCCGGTGGTCGCGCTGTGCAACGAGCACGCCGGCAGCGACGGCGACATCTTCGCCCACGGCTTCAAGCTGATGGGGCTGGGCCCGCTGGTCGGCACCCGCACCTGGGGCGGTGTGATCGGCATCTGGCCGCGCGTGAAGCTGGTCGACGGCAGCGAAACCACGCAGCCCGAGTATTCGTTCTGGTTCAGCGATGTCGGCTGGGCCGTGGAGAACCACGGCACCGACCCGACGATCGAGGTCGACAACGCGCCGCAGGACGCAGCCGCCGGGCTCGACCGGCAACTGCGCACCGCGCTCGACGAGGCGCTGCGGCTGGCGGCGCTGCACCGGGCGGTGCAGCCGCAGCTGCAGGCGCGGCCGAACCTGGCGGCGCCGGTGCTGCCGCCGCGACGGCCGTCCTGAGGGCCCCGCGGCCGGGCGGGGCCTGGCCCGGCCCGCAAAGCGGCACCGCCGGTGGCTCGCGACCACGGGCGTTCAGCGGTCGTTCAGGCGTGCCGCCTAGAATTCGCGTTTGCCCCGATCGCACGCGCCGCAGTAGCGGCATGCGTGCCCCGATGACCTCCATGAGCCCTTCCGCCGCGCCGGATTACGCCGGGCGTGTGTCGGTCGTCGTTCCGGTCAAGAACGAAGCCGACAACATCCTGCCGCTGGTCGAGGAGATCCACGCCGCGCTCGACGGCCGCGCCGACTTCGAGCTGATCTACGTCGACGACGGCAGCACCGATCCGACACCGCAGCGGCTGGCCGAGGCCGGCGCGCGTTTCCCGCGGCTGCGCGTGCTTCGGCATCGCCGCTCCTGCGGCCAGAGCACCGCGCTCGCGACCGCGGTGCGCGCCGCGCGCCACCCGTGGATCGCGACCCTCGACGGTGACTGCCAGAACGACCCGGCCGACATCCCGGCGCTGCTGGCCGCGGTCAGCCCCGGGCAGCGCACGCCCGGGCTCGAACTCGTCGCCGGCTGGCGCAACAAGCGCCACGACAGCGGCCTGCGCAGGCTGTCGTCGCGGATCGCCAACGGCGTGCGCGCTGCAGCGCTCGGCGACCGCACGCCCGACACCGGCTGCGGGCTCAAGGTCTTCGCCCGCGACACCTTCCTGCGCCTGCCCTTCTTCGACCACCTGCACCGCTTCCTGCCCGCGCTGTTCCTGCGCGAAGGCGCGCAGGTGGTCTCGGTGCCGGTCAACCATCGGCCGCGCACCCAGGGCCGCTCCAAGTACGGCGTGCACAACCGGCTGTGGGTCGGCATCGTCGACCTGCTCGGCGTGATGTGGCTGCAGCGCCGGATGACGCATCCCGAGGTCGAACGATGAATTTCCATTCGATCAGCCTGCCCGAATGGCTGGTGCTCGGCTTCGGGTTCGCCGGCCAGGTGCTGTTCTCCGCCCGCTTCCTGATCCAGTGGATCGCGAGCGAGCGCCAGCGCAAGAGCGTGGTGCCGGTGCTGTTCTGGTACTTCTCGCTCGGCGGCGGCCTGACGCTGTTCCTCTATGCCGCCTACCGGCAGGACCCGGTGTTCATGCTCGGCCAGGGCTTCGGCCTGCTCGTCTACAGCCGCAACCTGTGGCTGATCCGGCACGAGCGGCGGGCCGCGGCGCGGCTGGCGCCGCCCGATCCGCACGAAGCGGCACGATGAACGGGCGCGCCTCGCCCGCGCGCGACGCCGCGTGGCTCGCCCCCCTGCTGGGGCTGCTGACCCTGGTGAGCCTGGCGCGGCCGCTGCTGCCGATCGACGAGACGCGGTATGCCGGCGTTGCCTGGGAGATGTGGACCCGCGGCGACTTCCTCGTGCCGCATCGCAACGGCGAGGCCTATCACCACAAGCCGCCCTTGCTGTTCTGGCTGATGCATGCCGGCTGGGCCGTCTTCGGCGTGAACGAATGGTGGCCGCGGCTGATCTCGCCGCTGTTCGCCGCCGGCACGTTGTGGCTGACGCACCGGCTCGGCCGGCGGCTGTGGCCGCAACTGCCGCAGGTGGCGCAGCTCGCGCCGTTCGTGCTGCTGTCCAGCCTGCTCTTCGCCTACTTCGCGACCGCGCTGATGTTCGACGCGATGCTCGCGTTCTTCGTCGCCCTCGGCCTGTTCGGGCTCGTGGTCGCCGGGCAGGACGGCGGCGGGCGCGGTTTCGTCTGGCTCGCGCTGGCCCTGGGCGGTGCGCTGTACGCGAAGGGGCCGGTCGCGCTGCTGCACCTGCTGCCGGCGGCGCTGGCCGCCCCGTGGTGGGCGCGGACGCCGCCGCCGGCCGGCTGGCGGCGCTGGTATGCCGGCGTCA
>JAFLDG010000520.1 GCA_017302495.1 Burkholderiales bacterium | reverse complement strand
AATGAAGATGTTGGAAAGTATAAACGCCTTGTAAACCAATGGCTGATTATCTGCAATATATTTCAATTCCGAGCTGCGGCGCGAGGAAGAGCGGCTGGCCGAGCTGAAGCGCGAGTACAACAACGGCGAGCCCGAGCGCCGCGGCGACGAGCGCAACTACCAGAAGTATCTGGACCGGGTCGCCGAGATGAAGGCCGGCATCGCGCGCAAGGAAAGCGACGTCGCCGCGATCAAGCGCGAACTGGCCAAGCTGTCCGCGCCCTGATCGCGCCGGGCGGCGCCCGGCGGGCGGCGCCTCTGCGGAGCCCCGCGCGGGCGCGCACCGGGCGCACCACCCGGGAGGCGGCATGAACGCACCGGCCGTGCCGGCGGGAGCCGACGCCTACGACCAGCTGGTCACGATGGTCGCGGTGGCCGATGCCGACGGCCATTGCCGCTTCGCGAACGCCGCGCTGGAAAACACGATCGCGGTTTCGCGCCGGGCGCTGGTGCGCGGCAACGTGCTCGACTGGTTCGTCGACGCCGGCCCGATGCGCGAGACGCTGCACGCGCTGGCGCGCGACGAGGTCACCACCGGGCGCTTCGAGGCGCAGCTCAAGCGCGCGCCGCTCGCCCCGGGCGACGTGCTGCTGGTGCGCGTGACGGCGACCCAGCTCGATGCCGAAGGCCGGGTGCTGCTCGAGATGGTCGAGATCGAGCAGCAGACCCGGCAGGACCGCGAGGAGCGATCGCTCGAGCTGGCACGCGCGAACAAGGCGCTGCTGCGCAACCTCGCGCACGAGATCAAGAACCCGCTCGGCGGCATCCGCGGCGCGGCACAACTGCTCGAGATGGAACTCGATCCGCCGCCCGGCGGCTGGCGGCGCAAGCTCGGCCTCCGCGAGCCGCCGCCGAAGGCGGTGCGCGCCGGCTTCGTGCGCGGCCTGACCGAATACACCCAGGTCATCATCCACGAGTGCGACCGGCTGCAGGCGCTGGTCGACCGGCTGCTCGTGCCGCACCGCGCGCCGCAGGTGGTGGGCGACGTCAACATCCACGAGGTGTGCGAACGCGTGCGGCTGCTGATCCTGTCGGAGTTTCCGCTGGGCCTGCAGGTCGAACGCGACTACGACATCTCGATCCCCGAGTTCCGCGGCGACCGCGAGCAGCTGATCCAGGCCGTGCTCAACATCGTGCGCAACGCGACCGAGGCCATGGCCGAGTCGATCGCCGCCGGCAGCGCACGGCTGCTGCTGCGCACCCGCATCGTGCGCCAGCGCACGATCGGCAAGGGCCGCCACCGCCTGGCACTGGAATTGCTAATCCGGGACAACGGGCCGGGCGTGCCCGATGCGATCCGCGATCGCATCTTCGAGCCGCTGGTGTCGGGGCGTGAAGGCGGCAGCGGCCTCGGGCTCACGCTCGCGCAGGACTTCGTGCAGCAGCATCAGGGGACGATCGAGTTCGACAGCGTGCCGGGCCGGACCGACTTCACGATCCTGATCCCGCTGCCTTGAGCCACCTTCCGGAGCCGCCGCCGCGCATGAAACCCATCTGGATCGTCGACGACGACCACTCGATCCGCTTCGTGCTCGAGAAGGCGCTGGCGCGCGAGCAGTTCCCGGTGCGTTGCTTCGCCAGCGCGCGCGAGGTGCTCGCCGCGCTCGACGCCGATGCGCCGCAGGTGCTGGTCAGCGACATCCGCATGCCGGGCTTGTCCGGCATCGACCTGCTGGCCAAGGTCAAGGAGCGCCAGCCCGGGCTGCCGGTCATCATCATGACCGCGTACTCCGATCTCGACAGCGCCGTCTCCGCGTTCCAGGGCGGCGCCTTCGAGTACCTGCCCAAGCCCTTCGACGTGCCGAAGGCGGTGGAGCTGATCCGGCGCGCGGTCGAGGAGAGCCTGCGCGAGGAGGTGCGTGACACGGCCGCCGCGCCGATGCCCGAGATGCTCGGCCAGGCGCCGGCGATGCAGGACGTGTTCCGCGCGATCGGCCGCCTGAGCCAGAGCACGGTCACGGTGATGATCACCGGCGAGAGCGGCACCGGCAAGGAGCTGGTCGCGCGCGCGCTGCACCGCCACAGCCCGCGTGCGAACGGCCCCTTCGTCGCGATCAACACCGCGGCGATCCCGAAGGACCTGCTCGAGAGCGAACTCTTCGGCCACGAGCGCGGCGCCTTCACCGGCGCGCAGACGATGCGCCGCGGCCGCTTCGAGCAGGCCGACGGCGGCACGCTGTTCCTCGACGAGATCGGCGACATGCCCTTCGACCTGCAGACGCGGCTGCTGCGCGTGCTCAGCGACGGCCAGTTCTACCGCGTCGGCGGCCACCAGCCGCTGAAGAGCAACGTGCGCGTGATCGCCGCGACGCACCAGAACCTCGAGGAGCGCGTGCGCCAGGGCAGCTTCCGCGAGGACCTGTTCCACCGCCTGAACGTGATCCGCCTGCGCCTGCCGCCGCTGCGCGAACGGCGCGAGGACATTCCGATGCTCACGCGCTCGTTCCTGCAGAAGAGCGCGAAGGAGCTGGGGGTCGACGCCAAACGCATCACCGACGAGGCGCTGCAGCGGCTGATGGCGTTCGACTTCCCCGGCAACGTGCGCCAGCTCGAGAACCTGTGCCACTGGCTGACGGTGATGGCGCCGTCGCAGGTGATCGAAGCCAAGGACCTGCCGCCCGAACTGTCCGCTCCGGGAGCGGCCGCGGGGGTGCCGGCCCTCGCGCCGGCCGCGCTGCCCGCCGCGGAACCCGCGTCGCTGTCGGCGGAGCTGCC
>JAFLDG010000052.1 GCA_017302495.1 Burkholderiales bacterium | reverse complement strand
CGCTGATCTCGAGCGATTCGCCGATCGCCGCCTTGCGGCAGACGAGCAGCATTCCCGCCGCCAGCAGGGGCGTCAGCAGGGCCGCGTCGAGGAGACGCCGAAGGTCCGCTTTGAGTACAACCCGCACCTGCCGCCGGTGCTGCGCTTCGCCGACGACCCGGCGGCGGCCGACCGGCTGCCGGCGCTGCTGCAGACCGCCCGCGAGCGGGCGCTGTCCGAAGACGAGGCGCGGCAGCTGGCCGACGCGCTGCGCCGCCACGAGCCGTGGCTGGAATGGAGCGGCAAGCGCGAGCGGCCCTGGTTCGAGGTCGAGCCGCCGGCCCTGCACATCCACGAGCGGATCAGCACGCAGGCGATGCTGCGCGCCCTCGCCCGCGAGGACGTGAACCGCGACCTGTTCGCCGACCCGCAGCAGAGTTATGCCGAGGCGGTGCAGTTCTACAAGTACGAGGTCGACTGGGCGAACCGCATGATCTTGGGCGACAGCCTGGCGGTGATGGCCAGCCTGGCGCGGCGCGAAGACCTGGCGGGCAAGGTGCAGATGATCTACATCGACCCGCCCTACGGCATCAGCTTCAAGAGCAATTTTCAACCGCAGCTCGGCCAGCGCGACGTGAAGGACCGCGAGCAGGACCTGACGCGCGAGCCGGAGATGGTCAAGGCCTACCGCGACACCTGGACGCTGGGCATCCATTCGTACCTGGCCTACCTGCGCGACCGGCTGGCAATGGCGCGCGAGCTGCTGAGCGAGAGCGGCAGCGTGTTCGTGCAGATCTCGGACGAGAACCTGCATCGCGTGCGGGCGGTGATGGATGAGGTGTTTGGCCCTCAGAACTCCGTGCGGATCATCCAGTTCAAGAAGACCACCACGGCATCGGGTGAGCTCCTCGCAAGCGTCTGTGACTACCTCATCTGGTACGCAAAGGACGCAACACGCCTCAAGCACCGGGACGTGTTCCTGGAGAAGCGCGCCGGGACCGAAGGGGCGTCTCAGTATTCGTGGGTCGCGGGTGCAGACGGGCGGCGGGTAAACCTCGGGGCCGATGCGGTTAGCCGTGTACCGGACTCGGCGCGCGTCTTCGTCCACGACAACATAACGAGCCAGCGCCCGGCGCAAGGCTCCGATGTCACGGCGTTCGAGTTCGAGGGCAAGGCCTTCTCACCGGGCAAGGGTACGTTCAAGACGGACGGCCGTGGGCTCGGTGTGCTGGCGCGCGCGGAGCGACTGATGGCTCTCGGGAACACGCTTCGCTATCTCCGCTACCTCGATGACTTTCCCGTCTTCCAGCTCTCGAACTTCTGGGAGGACACGGTAATTTCCGGCTTTGCGGAACAGAAGGTCTATGTCGTCCAGACGAGCCCGACCGTCATCGAACGCTGCCTCCTGATGACCACCGACCCGGGTGACCTGGTGCTCGACCCGACCTGCGGCAGCGGCACCACCGCCTTCGTCGCCGAGAGATGGGGCCGGCGCTGGATCACGATCGATTCCAGCCGCGTCGCGCTCGCGCTGGCCAAGCACCGGCTGATGACGGCGAGCTTCGAGCACTACAAGCTGCGCCCGCTGTCTCCTGAGGACCTGCAGCGTTGCCCGCGCGGCAGCTGGCTGCGCAACGGCGACCCCACCCCGATGACCTTCCACTGCCGCACGGTGCCGCACATCACGCTGAAGAGCATCGCGCGCAACACCTCGCTCGACCCGATCTTCGCCAAGCACGAGCCGCTGCTGGCCGAGAAGCTGGCGACGCTGAACGCCGCGCTCACAGAAGTCGGCGCCGCGCTCAAGGAAAAGCTCGCCGCCAAGCTGGTGCGCAAACATCGGGAGGAAGGCGCCGGCGCCGTCAGCGACGCGGACATGCGCCGCTGGCTGCTGCCCGGCACGCAGCCCGCTTTGATCCGCGAGGCCGCGGCGGCCAGGCCGCTGAAGGCGCTGACGGCCAAGCAGGCGCAGGCCTACCGCGAGGCGATTCCGGCATCGGCGTGGCAGCCGTGGCAGGTGCCCTTCGACACCGACCCCGACTGGCCGCAGCCGCTCACCGACGCGCTGCAGGCCTACCGCGCCGCGTGGCGCGCGAAGATGGATGAGGTCAACGCCTGCATCGCCGCCAACGCCGAGGTCGAGGAGCTGGTCGACCAGCCGCTGGTCGAGCCGGGCGTGGTGCGCGTGGCCGGGCCGTTCTCGATGGAGGGCGTGATCGCCCACGAGCAGGGGCCGGACGACGACGCCTCGCCGATCGGCGGCGGGCCCGACGAGCTGGAGACCTTCGGCGACGACGCGGCGGCGAGCGCGGGCGCGCTCGGCGCGGTGAACGCCGAGGCGCACCTGGACAAGATCCTGCGGCTGCTGAAGGCCTCGGGCGTGGACTTTGCCGGCAACGTCAACAAGCGCTTTGGCCGGCTGGAACCGATGGCCTCGTCGGCGCTGCTGCATGCCGAGGGCGCCTGGGCCGACGACGGCGACCGGCGCGTGGCGGTGTCGATCGGCCCCGAAGTCGGCAACGTCACCGCGTTCCAGGTCGAGGACGCGGTGCGCAGTGCCAACCGAATGGGTTACGACGAGGTGGTGTTCGCCGGCTTCGGCTTCGACGCCGCGGCGCAGACGGCCATCGACGAGGCCACGCACCCGAAGCTGCTGCTGCACATGGCGCTGATCCGCCCCGACGTGGCGATGGGCGAGCTGCTGAAGACGCAGCCCGGCAGCCAGCTGTTCATGGTCTTCTCGGCGCCGCGGGTGAAACCCCCGCAGAAGCTGGCCGACGGGCAGTTCACGATCGAGGTCGAGGGCATGGATGTCTACGACCCGGTGAGCAACGCGCTGCACCCCACCAGCCGCGAGCGCATCGCCGCCTGGTTCGTCGACACCGACTACGACGGCCGCACCTTCTGCATCTGCCAGGCCTTCTTCCCCGACCGCAGGAAGTGGGACAAGCTGGCGCGTGCGCTCGGCGACCGCGGCGTGGTCGACGAAGGCCGCTTCGACGCCTTGGCCGGCTGGCAGAGCCTGCCCTTCGCGCGGCCGACGCGGCTGCCGGCCGGCGCGCCTTGGCGCGTGGCGGTGAAGGTGATCGACCCGCGCGGCAACGAGGGGTTGCGGGTGGTGACGATGGCGGGGGCGAAGTGAGCGGGCAGGCCCGGATGCGCGCGCCTGCTCGGGGAAGGGCCGCGGCCCGGTCGCCTGCCGTCGCGTCGCCGTCGAGGCAGCCGCAGGTACCAGACGTACCCACCGTTGCGGACTCGATGGCCGCACGGGTCGCGGCCGTGCGGGAGCGGCTCGGGCGCATGTGTCCGGGCGGCAAGGTTTCGCTCATGGTCGCGCAGCGCCTGGTCGCCGACTCCGTCTACTGGTATCGGCATCCGCACGGGCCGGCCAAAGCGGAGAAGTTCGTCGAGCACATCACCCGCGGGGCCTATGGTTGGGAGCTGCCGTTCGGGGCAAACGCCTTCCTCGTGGGATTGGCGACCAAAGGGTGTTGCGAGGCCGTCGAGCGTGCGCTTGCCAAGACCGAGACCACCGGAACCAAAGCCTCGGCACCGAGGCTGCGGGCCGAACTCGAACTCGCCGTGCGCGGGGCTGTGGCGAACCATGCCGGTGACCAGTACCCGGGCTTCTGGAACGTCAGTGCGGGGCACATGTTGTTCGGGGTGCACTCGATTCACCTCGGTGAATTCGTGAACAGCGTCTGGGCGCTGTTGCGGCTCGAACTGGTGACGCAGGCATGAACGTGCACTTCGTCAATGCCAGCCAGGGACCGCGCACGCCGCCGCCGGCGCGCTGCTACAATTCGGGCTTCATCCCACCGGTGGTTTCGACCCCGGGCGCGAGGGCGCCAAGGCTTCGGCCGCGGCGCCCTCTGTTTTTTCCGGGCCTGCCGCGATGAGAACCAGCATCTTCATCGACGGCTTTAACTTCTACTACGCGGCCGTCAAGGGCACAGCGCACAAGTGGCTGGACCTGCGCCAGGTCTTCGCCACGCTGCTGCAGGCGCACCATCGCATCACCGCCATCAACTACTACACCGCGCAGGTCTCGGGCCAGCGCGACCCGCAGCAACCGCTGCGCCAGCAGACCTACTGGCGCGCATTGCAGGCCACGACACCGGAGTTGCAGATTTTCAAGGGGCGCTTCCTGACGCATCCGGTGACCTGGCCGCTGGCACAGCCCCAGCCCAGGCAGCGCTACGCCACCGTGCTCAAGACGGAAGAGAAGGGCTCCGACGTCAATCTGGCGGTGCACCTGCTCAATGACGCATGGCTGGACGCATATGACTGCGCGGTGATCGTGTCGAACGACTCCGACCTGGCCGAAGCCATGCGCTTGGTGCGGCAGCAGCATCCGGCCAAGAAACTCGGACTGGTGTTTGCGCGGCACCGTGGCGGCAAGCCCTCTTACGAGCTGTCGCAGCACGCGCACTTCGTGCTGCGGCTGAGTGAACGTGTCCTCGCGGCCTGCCAGCTGCCGAACCCGATTCCGGGGACGAGCATCCACAAGCCCGCGAGTTGGTGACGCGCATGGCCACCCAAGCCGAGATTCCCATCCAGCCCGTCGATAAGCCGATCCTGTGCTCGCCGTACAAGGAACCCGACCAGCACTGGCTCTACGACCGCAGCACCGGCATCCCGCGCAAGGAGCCGGGCCGGCGCAAGGCCAGCTACTGGTTCCGCAACGAGCGCACCGGCAGCGCGCAGCAGTCGCTTGCCGGCATGACGCAGGAGGAGAGCGACGACCTGCCGCTGGTGAACGCGCTGCGCGACGACGTCAAGCGCTGGCGCGACGGCGGCTGGCGCGGTGCGAGCGAGACGACGAAGACGCTGCTGCGCCACTGGTGGCGCGAGGACCGTTCGCGGCGCTTGTTCTTCTGCCAGGTGGAAGCGGCCGAGACGGTGATCTACCTGCGCGAGATGCTGGCGCAGGGGCGCGTGCCGCAGTTCAGGCCGCAGCTCTCGTTGGCCGACCACGAGGCGCTGATGCAGGGGCGCAGTCCGCGCCCCTTGGAATGGGTGACGAAGGTGGCGCAGCACCCGAAGCTGATCGACCGGCCTCATGCGCCGGGCCAGGCGGCGCTGGTGCGTTACGCCTGCAAGATGGCCACCGGCAGCGGCAAGACGGTGGTGATGGCGCTGCTGCTCGCCTGGGCCTTCTGCAACCGCGGCACCAAGCCGGCCGACGCACGCTACCCGCGCCGCGCACTGGTGGTGTGCCCGAACCTGACGATCCGCGAGCGGCTGTCGGTGCTGAATCCGGCGGACCCGGGCAACTACTTCGAGCTCTTCGACCTGGTGCCGACTTCGCTGCGGCCCGAACTGGCCAAGGGCCGCGTGCGGGTGAGCAACTGGCACCTGTTCAACCCCGAGGCCGAGGAGATACGCGTCGGCGGCGTGGCCGTGGGCCGGTTGGGGCCGGAAACGCCCGAGTCGTTCGCGCGCAGCCGCCTGGGCGAGTTGTGGGACGACGAGCCGATCCTGGTGCTCAACGACGAAGGGCACCATGCCTACCGGCCGGCGCCGGTGGCCGAAGGCGAGGCGATGAGCGCCGCCGAGAAGGCCGACCGTGAAGAGGCCACGGTCTGGGTCAGCGGGCTGGACAAGATCAACGCCGCCTGCGGCGTGGCCTTCTGCGTCGACCTGTCGGCGACGCCGTTCTACATCGGCGGCAGCGGATACCCCGAAGGCTCGCCGATGCCGTGGATCGTCAGCGACTTCGCGCTGGTCGATGCGATCGAGAGCGGCATCACGAAGATCCCGCGGCTGCCCGCGGCGGACAACACGGGCCGGCCCGACCCGCAGTATTTCAAGCTGTGGGAGCACGTGATGGAGGGCTTGCGCGCCGGCGAACGGCTGACCGGCGGCAAGCCCAAGCCCGAGGTGGTGTTTCGCAAGGCCGGCCCCGCGTTGATCACGCTCGCCGGCCAGTGGAAGGGCCGGCTGGCGCAGATCGAGGCGGCCTCGCCGGGCAGCGACCGCACGCCGCCGGTGATGATCCTGGTCTGCGACAACACCGACATCGCCGAGCACTTCCACCGCATGATCTCCGGCGAGGAGACGGTGGTCGTCGAGGCGGACGACGATGAAGACGACGACGAGGACGCCGCGCCGCGGCGCAGGCGCAGGCCGAAGCCGGTGAAACGCTACGGCGGCGGCCTGCAGGGCTTCCCCGAACTGGCCAACGGCGAGGGGCGGGAGCGCACGATCCGCATCGACTCCAACCTGCTGGCTGCTGCCGAGAGCGGCGACCCGAACGCGACACGCAAGGAAGCGGCCGAGGAACTACGCCGCATCGTCGCCAGCGTCGGCAAGCCCGGTGCGCCGGGGGCGCAGGTGCGCTGCGTGGTCAGCGTGAACATGCTCAGCGAAGGCTGGGACGCGAACAACGTGACGCACATCCTGGGCTTGCGCGCCTTCGGCAGCCAGTTGTTGTGCGAGCAGGTGGTCGGCCGTGGGCTGCGCCGCATGGACTACACGCCCGACCCTGCCACCGGCCTGTTGACGGAGGAGCATGTCGACATCTTCGGTGTGCCGTTCTCGCTCATTCCGTTCAAGGGCCGACCGCCGGGCGACCCGCCGCCGCCGGAAGACCGGCCGAAGCACGAAGTGCTGGCCATGCCCGAACGCGCCGCCTTCGAGATGCGCTTTCCGGTGGTCGAGGGTTTCGTCGTCGACCTGAAACGCAACCTCGTTCGCTGCGATGTGGATGCTGTCGAGAAGCTGAAGCTCGATCCGTGGAGCGTGCCGACTGCGGCCTTCGTGCGCCCGCAGGTGGGCTACGCGGTGGGCTCGCCGGGAACGCAGACCGGCTTCGGCTTCGAGGTCGTGACCCGCGACGAGTACTACCGCAACACGCATCTGCAGACCATCGCGTTCGGCATAACGCGCGAGGTGGTGCGGCAGTTGGTCGAATCCACCGGCACGCGCGCCGAACGGCTGCGGCGGGTAGGGCGCGCCACGCTGTTCCCGCAGGTGCTGCGCATCGTGCAGGCCTACATCGACCGGCGCGTGGACTTCAACGGGCTGAACCCTTGCGAGCTGGGTCTGCAGACCTACGCCGAACGGGTCGTCGGCCTGCTCGTCGCCGCGATCGAGCCCGACACCGAGCAGGGCGAGGCGGCGATCCTGCCGCGACTGAACCGCTACCGGCCGATTGCCAGCACGGCCAGCGTGCACTTCAAGACCGTCAAGCCGGTGTTCGCGACCACCGCGAGCCACTTGAACTTCGTTGCCGCGGACACGAAGTCGTGGGAGCAGGCGACCGCGGTGCAACTGGAGATGCTGGCGCAGTCGGGTGAAGTGGTCTGCTACGCCCGCAACGACCATCTCGAACTGAACGTGCCCTACGAGTTCTACGGCCAGCCGCGGGTCTACGAGCCCGACTTCATCGTGCGCATGCGCAGCGGCCTGCAGGTGATGCTCGAAGTCAAGGGCCAGCCGCACCCGGAGACCGAAGCCAAGCACCAGGCGGCCCGGCGTTGGGTGTCGGCGGTGAACCATTGGGGCCGGCTCGGCCGCTGGCACTTCGAGGCCTGCTGGGAGCCGCAGCGGCTCGGCACGAAGCTGCGCAGCCTCGCCGGCGATGCCGAGCGAGCGGCGGGTTGACCGGCGCGACCGGGCCGGTCAGCGTCAGTGCCTGCGCAGCTGGCGCGAGGCGAGCCCGCGGCGGGTTGACCGGCGCGACCCGCGTCCGGTCGAACCCGCCGACGTAGGCCGGCGCCGAAGGCGTCCGGCTTACGAGGACTTGACCCGCAGCCGCCAAGCGTGCAGCAGCGGCTCGGTGTAGCCGCTCGGCTGCACCAGCCCCTCGAAGATCAGCTCGCTCGCGGCCTGGAACGCGGCCGAGGTCTTCTCGTTGCCGCTCATGTTCCGGTACAGCGGATCGCCGGCGTTCTGCCGGTCGACCACCTTGGCCATGCGCTTCAGCGTGGCGTTCACCTGCGCCTTCGTCACCACGCCGTGGTGCAGCCAGTTGGCGATGTGCTGGCTGCTGATGCGCAGCGTCGCCCGGTCTTCCATCAGGCCGATGCCGTTGATGTCGGGCACCTTCGAGCAGCCCACGCCCTGGTCGACCCAGCGCACGACGTAGCCGAGGATGCCCTGCGCGTTGTTGTCGATCTCCTGCTGCTTCTCGGCGTCGCTCCACTTCGGCTTCTTCGCCACCGGAACGGTCAGCAGCTGCTCGAGCAGCGCGTCGCGCTCGGCGTCGAGGTCCACCGTCTCCAGCGCCTTCTGCACCTTGAACACGTCGACCTGGTGGTAGTGCAGCGCGTGCAGCGTGGCCGCGGTCGGGCTCGGCACCCAGGCGGTGTTGGCGCCGGCTTGCGGGTGCACGATCTTCTGCTTCAGCATCGCGGCCATCAGGTCCGGCATTGCCCACATGCCCTTGCCGATCTGCGCCTTGCCGCGCAGCCCGCATTCCAGCCCCACCAGCACGTTGCTGCGTTCGTAGGCCTGGATCCAGGTGCTGGTCTTCATGTCGCCCTTGCGGATCATCGGCCCGGCGTGCATCGCGGTGTGCATCTCGTCGCCGGTGCGGTCGAGGAAGCCGGTGTTGATGAACGCGACGCGGCTGGCGGCGGCGGCGATGCAGGCCTTCAGGTTGACCGAGGTGCGGCGCTCCTCGTCCATGATGCCGAGCTTGACGGTCGCGTCCGGCAGGCCGAGCAGCTGCTCGACGCGGCCGAAGAGTTCGGCCGCGAAGGCCACTTCGGCCGGCCCGTGCATCTTCGGCTTGACGATGTAGACGCTGCCGTGGCGCGAGTTGCGGATGCCCGGTTGGCCCAGCCCCTTCAGGTCGTGCAGCGCGATCGTGGTCGTGACCACCGCGTCGAGGATGCCCTCGGGGATCTCGCGGCCGTCGTCGCCCCACAGGATCGCCGGGTTCGTCATCAGGTGGCCGACGTTGCGCACGAACAGCAGCGAGCGGCCGTGCAGCAGCACGTCCTCGCCGCGCGGGCCGGTGTAGCGCCGGTCGGGGTTCAGGCCGCGGGTGAAGGTCTTGCCGCCCTTGGCCACTTCCTCGGTCAGCGTGCCGCGCAGGATGCCGAGCCAGTTGCCGTAGGCCTGCACCTTGTCGTCGGCGTCGACCACGGCGACCGAGTCCTCCAGGTCCATGATCGTCGACAGCGCCGATTCGAGCACCAGGTCGGCCACGCCGGCCGCATCGTCGCGGCCGATCGCATGGTCGCGGTCGATCCGGATGTCCAGGTGCAGCCCGTGATGCGACAGCAGCACCGCCGACGGCGCGTCCATCTCGCCCTGGAAGCCGACGAACTGCGCCGGGTTCTTCAGCCCGACCGTCGTGCCGTTCTTCAACGTGACGGCGAGGTTGTTGTCGACCACGCGGTAGGCGGTGGAATCGAGGTGCGAGCCGCGCTTCAATGGCACGCAGCGGTCGAGCACGTGGCGCGCGTACTCGATCACCTTCGCGCCGCGCACCGGGTTGTAGCCGGGGCCGCGCTCGGCGCCGCCCTCTTCACTCAATGCGTCGGTGCCGTAGAGCGCGTCGTACAGCGAGCCCCAGCGGGCATTGGCCGCGTTCAGCGCGTAGCGCGCGTTCGTGATCGGCACCACCAGCTGCGGGCCGGCCTGCAGCGCCAGCTCGGCGTCGACGTTCTTCGTCGTCACCTTGGCCTTCTTCGGCACCGGCACCAGATAGCCGATCTTCTCGAGGAACGCGCGGTATTTGCGCAGGTTGCGGATCGGCCCCGGGTTCGCCTTGTGCCAGGCGTCGATCTCGGTCTGCAGCCGGTCGCGTTCGGCCAGCAGCGCGGCGTTCTTCGGCGCGAGGTCGTGCACGATCGCGTCGAAGCCGGCCCAGAACGCGGCCGGGTCGATGCCGGTGCCGGGCAGCACCTGGTCCTCGACGAAACGTTGCAGCACGGTGGCGACTTGCAGGCGGTGGAGGCGGGTGCGTTCGGTCATGGCGTCAGGCCTTCGGGGTGGCAACGAGGTCCAGCACCGCGCGCAGGCTGGTGCCGGTGTGGGTCGGTTCACAGTCGAGCTGCTCGGGCGGCGCGCCGCTGCGGTTGACCCACAGCGTGGTGTAGCCGTACCAGGTGGCGCCGATCGCGTCCCAGCCGTTGCTGGAGACGAACAGGATGTCGCGCGCCGGCAGGCCCAGCGCCTGCGGGCCGAGCGCGTACGCGGCAGCGTCGGTCTTGTAGCGCTGCACCGGCTGCACCGACAGCAGCGGGTCGAGGAAAGCGGCGAAGCCCGCGCTCTTGACCGCCACCGCGAGCATGTCGGGGTCGCCGTTGCTCAGGATGCCGGCCGGGATGCCGCGCCGGTGCAGCTCGGCCAGCACCTCGCGGTTCTCGGGGAACGCGCTCAGGTGCCGGTACTGGTTCATCAGCCGGTCCTCGGCCGCCGCGTCGAGTGCGAGCTTCAGCCGCAGCGCGGCATGGCGCAGCGCGGCGCGAGTCACGTCCCAGAACGGGCGGTAGCGGCCGCTCATCGTCAGCAGCCGGGTGTAGTCGATCTGGCGCTCGCGCCAGAACAGGCTCAGGCGCTCGCCGTTTCCGGGGAACAACTGCTCCGCGAGCAGGGCCACGCTGTGCACGTCGAACAGCGTGCCGTAGGCGTCGAACAGCACCGCGCGCGGCGGCGCGTGCGATCGGTTTCGGCCCCCGTTCGTGCCCATGTATCGAATGCTATTGCCGACGCTGATGAACATTGAGTGCGGCAAAGGTCTTGGATTGATGCTTTTTCAGAACATAATGCTGGCGAACAGGTGCTGAACAGCGGACGCCAGTGGCCCGGCTCAAGCAGATCGAATCCTTCGTCTCGGTGGCGCTGAAGGGCAGCCTGACCGCCGCCGCGCACGCCGAGGGCGTGGCGCCGGCGGTGATCGGCCGGCGCATCGACGCGCTCGAGGAGCGCCTCGGCGTCAAGCTGCTGGTGCGCACGACGCGGCGCATCACGCTCACGCACGAGGGCAGCGCCTTCCTCGAGGACTGCCAGCGCATCCTGGCCGACATCGCCAACGCCGAGGGCAGCGTCAGCGCCGGCGGCGTCAAGGCCAGCGGCCACCTGCGCATCACCGCGCCCGGCGGCTTCGGCCGGCGCCACGTCGCGCCGCTGGTGCCGCGGTTCGTCGAGCAGCACCCCGAGGTCAGCCTGTCGCTGAACCTGAGCGACCGCATCGTCGACATCGTGAACGAGGGCGTCGACTGCGCGGTGCGCGTCGGCGACCTGCCCGATTCGAGCCTGGTCAGCGTGCGCCTGGCCGACAACCGCCGGTTGTGCGTGGCCTCACCGGCCTACCTGCAGCGCGCCGGCACGCCGCAGCACCCGGCGGAGCTGGCGCAGCACGAGTGCCTGGTGCTGTCGTCGGAATCGAGCCAGACCCGGGGCTGGGCCTTCCTCGTCGACGGCGAGGTGGTGCACCTGCGGCCGCGCGGCCGGGTCGACTGCAGCGACGGCCAGGTGCTGCACGACTGGTGTGTGCTGGGCCTGGGCATCGCCTGGCGCAGCACCTGGGAGGTCGAGCAGGAGATCGCCGACGGCCGGCTGGTGGCGCTGCTGCAGGCCTATGCCGCGCCGCCGAACGGCATCTACGCGGTGTTCCCGCAGCGCAAGCACCTGCCGCTGCGGGTGCGGCTGTGGATCGACTTCCTGAAGCACACCTACGGCGACCCGGCTTACTGGCAGGCCGGCGCCGACCGCGGCTGATACGAACCCGCGTTCGATCATAGAGATCCGGCGGGCAGCTCCCGGCCCTGAGCGGGCCTTCGGGAGGTCTGCTGTTCCCGTTTCGCCGCTGTTGCGACCGAGAGGCAAAGGCGAGGAGGGGGCAGCCGACTCCGTTCAGCCAAATTCTCATTCACTCCGTCGGCCGCCCCCTCCTCGCCTTTGCCGGCACCGGCTGCGCGCTCCGGCACCAACGCGAAGACGCTTGGCTCGTCCGGACGGAGGCGGCGTAGATGCACCACAGGCCGGGCCGACGGCGGGGTGGCCAACGGAGTGAATGAGAATTTGGCTGAACGGAGTTGGCCACCCCGTCGGCGGCCCCGCGCGCCTCGTTGAAGCGCGCCGAACGGCGGCTTGCGGAGAAACGACGAGCGGCAGCCATGGGCCGCCTGCGGACCCGCGGTTTCCATATCTCTGAACGCGAACGGGTATGAGCCGGCGGCGCGGTGCTCCGCTCCTTCCCACGGCCGGGCGTGCATGCCCGGCCGGTTGGCTACGGTCTGACGTCGCGCCGCGACGCAAGCCTTCGTCGCAACGCGCCGAGCGCGTTGTCGCGCGGCGCGCGCGCCACCCGCCTCACACCACCGCACCCCACGGCCGGGCCTGCAGGCCCGGCCGGTTCGGCAGGCACGGGGCCGTCCGCAGGGACGGCCCCGTGTCCGGCCTCACCCACCGGCGTCGGTCACGCACTTCTTGACGAAGCTGTTGCGCGCCGCGCCGGCGAGCTTCTTGTCGTCGGCCTGCTTCTCGCAGGCGACGCCGGCCGAGGCAGCCTTGCCGCCGCCGGCGTCCTTCTCGCACTTGGTGACGAAGCTCGTGCGCGCGGCGCCGGCGAGCTTCTTGTCGTCGGCCTGCTTCTCGCACGCCGGATTGGCGGCGTAGGCGCCGGTGGCGAAGGCCGCGGCAGCGGCGACGAGCAGCAGGCGAAGCGGATGGGTCATGGTCTCGGTTCCTTCGTACGTGACCGGCGCGATTCGGACGGGCGCCGCGGCCGCAATTGGAGCACGGCCGGGATGGCGGGTCGCCGGCCAGGCCTCCGCGGCGCTCAGAGAATGCGCCGCGGATGCGCCAGCGCCTCGTGCGCCGCGTGCAGCCGGCGCACGAGCACCTTGATGAACGCGGCGTCGAACAGCCGGCGCGTGCCGAGGCCGAGCTGCTCCAGCGTCTGCGGCGTGAACGAGACCGTCGTCGCCGGCTGCGAGACGACCACGTCCGCGCTGTGGATGCGCAAGGCCGGGCTCGGCGCGAGGTAGGCCATCTCGCCGACCGAGGTGCCGGGCCTCAGCTGCGCGACGCGCTTGCCGTCGCGGTAGACCTCGACCTCGCCCTGGGCGACGATGTGGAAGCGGTTGCCCTCCTCGCCGCGGCGGTACAGCGCGTGGCCGAAGGGCCAGCGCTGCCAGTGCGCGCGGTGCACCACCTCCCACAGCTCGACATCGCCGAAGCCTTCGAAGAATTCGAGGGAACGCAGCAGGCCGAAACGCTCGGAGTCGAGCACCGACTGCAGCGGCCCGCGCGGAATGTCGCCGTCGGCCACCAGTGCCGCCAGGTCCTGCGCGAAGGCGTCCCAGCTCGCCGGCCGCTCGTCGCGGCGCTTGGCCAGCGCACGCGCGATCAGTCCGCTGAGCCGCGGCGGCACGCCGTCGCGCAGCTGGGTCAGCGGCGCGGCTTCGGCGTGGTAGATCTGGTGCATCAACGCCGGCTGCTGGGTCGCGTCGAAGGGCGGCCGGCCGGCGACCAGGTGATACAGCACGCCTGCCAGCGCGTAGATGTCGGCACGCGCGTCGAGCTCGTCGCCGTCGAGCTGCTCGGGCGACATGTAGGCGAGCGAGCCGACGCGGAACACCTGCGTGCGCTCGGCGTGCAGGTTCATCACGCTGCCGAAGTCGCTGATCTTGACGTCGGTGACCGCGTCGCCCTGCTGCACGGTCAGGATGTTCGCCGGCTTGACATCGCGGTGGATCAGCCCCTGCCGAGCGACGTAGCCGAGCGCCATCGCGCACTTGAAGCCGATCTCGACCACCTGCTCCAGCGGCAGCAGCGAATCGGCGCGGCAGAAGCGGCGCAGCGTGCCGCCGGGCACGTACTCCATCACCAGGTACGGCGCCGCCGGATCCTCGACCGCGTCGTACAGCTGGACCACGTTCGGATGCTGCAGCCGGCCGACCAGCGCCGCCTCGGCGGCGAAGAAGTGCTGCTGGAAGTGCCCCTCCGGCGTGTCGAGCGCGAGCCCGGCGCGCACGCGCTTGATCGCGACATCGCGCTGGTGGAACGGATCGCGCGCGAGAAAGACCTCGCTCGTGGCGCCTTCGCCGAGGCGAGCGCGCACTTCGTACTTTCCGATCTGCGCCGGCAGCTGGGTCGACGGTAGGGGCTCGACGAGACGGGGTCTGGACATGGCGCGGACATCGGCGCGCGACGGTGCGCGCCCCGGGCGATGGTGCCCGCGGCGGCCGGCGGCCGTCTGCGGAAGAAGACCGCCTTTGCCTCGGATCGGCGCCGCCGCGCTTCGCCCCGGCGCCCCGGGCAGCCGGAGGGGCCCGCCTAGAATCGGTCCATGATCCAAGCCAGGCAGGAGCTGCTGCAGGCACTGGAGGCGGTGCTCGCGCGGATGGCTCCGGGCACGGCGCCGCCGGCTGCCTTCGAATCGCCGAAGCAGGTCGCGCACGGCGACCTCGCGATCACGGCGGCGATGGCGCTCGGCCGCGCGCTGAAGCGCAACCCGCGCGAGATCGCCCAGGCGCTGGTCGAGCAACTGCAGGCGACCGCCGCCGCGCTGGCCTGGGTCGACGGCTTCGAGATCGCCGGCCCGGGTTTCGTCAACCTGCGGCTCAAGCCCGCCGCGAAGCAGGCGGTGGTCGCCGAGGTGCTGGCCGCCGGCGAGCGCTTCGGCGTGCAGCCGGCGCACGGCGGGCGCGCGCTGGTGGAATTCGTCTCGGCGAACCCGACCGGGCCGCTGCACGTCGGCCACGCGCGCCAGGCCGCGCTCGGCGACAGCCTGTGCAACCTGCTGCAGACCCAGGGCTGGCAGGTGACGCGCGAGTTCTATTACAACGACGCCGGGGTGCAGATCGCCAACCTCGCGACCTCGGCCCAGGCGCGGCTGCGCGGCCTCGAACCCGGCGACGACGGCTGGCCCGAAGCGGCCTACAACGGCGACTACATCGCCGACATCGCGCAGGCGTACCGCGAACGCGCCACCGTCGTCGCCGACGACCGGCGCTACACCGCCGGCGGCAACATCGACGACCTGGCCGACATCCGCGCCTTCGCGGTCGCCTATCTGCGCCACGAGCAGGACCTGGACCTGCAGGCCTTCGGCGTGCGCTTCGACCACTACTTCCTGGAGTCGAGCCTGTACACCGACGGCCGGGTCGACGCCGCGGTCGAGCGCCTGGTCGCCGGCGGCCACACCTACGAGCGCGACGGTGCGCTCTGGCTGCGCTCGACCGACTTCGGCGACGACAAGGACCGCGTGATGCGCAAGTCCGACGGGTCCTACACCTATTTCGTGCCGGACGTCGCCTATCACATCCACAAGTTCGAGCGCGGCTACGCCAAGGTGATCAACGTCCAGGGCAGCGACCACCACGGCACCGTCGCGCGCGTGCGCGCCGGGTTGCAGGCGGCCGGCCTCGGCATCCCCGAGGGCTTCCCGGACTACCTGCTGCACAAGATGGTCACCGTGATGCGCGGCGGCCAGGAGGTGAAGATCTCGAAGCGCGCCGGCAGCTACGTGACGCTGCGCGACCTGATCGACTGGACCAGCCGCGACGCGGTCCGCTTCTTCCTGATCAGCCGCAAGGCCGACACCGAGTTCGTGTTCGACATCGACCTCGCGCTGAAGCAGGGCGACGAGAACCCGGTTTTCTACGTGCAGTACGCGCATGCCCGGATCTGCTCGGTGCTGGCGCTGTGGGCCGGGCAGGGCGGCGACCTCGCGACGCTGGCGCAGGCGAGCTTCAGCCGGCTCGATGCACCGAGCGAACTCGCGCTGATGCTGCATCTGGCCGCCTACCCGGGCATGCTCGCCCGCGCCGCGGCCGAGATGGCACCGCACGACGTGGCCTTCTACCTGCGCGGGCTGGCGGCGGCGTTCCACTCGTACTACGTGGCCGAACGCTTCCTGGTCGACGACCCGGTGCTCGCGCGTGCGCGTCTGGCGCTGCTGGCGGCAACGCGGCAGGTGCTCGGCAACGGCCTCGCGCTGCTCGGCGTGGGCGCACCCGAGGTGATGGCGCGCGAGGCCGCGCCATGACGGCAGCACCCGCCCCCCGGCGCGCAAAGCCGCGGCGCGGCGGCTTCGCGATCGGCTTCGTCGTCGGCCTGCTCGCCGGGCTGGTGGTCGCGCTCGGCGTCGCGCTCTACGTCAGCAAGGTGCCGGTGCCCTTCGTGAACAAGGTGCCGCAGCGCACGCCCGAGCAGGACGCCGCCGAGGCCGAGCGCAACAAGGGCTGGGACCCGAACGCCGGGCTCACCGGCAAGCCGGCCGGCCGCCCGCCCGCTCCCGCCGCGTCGCCCGCGACGGCG